>CAZNWT010000107.1:0-15472 GCA_964576795.1 uncultured Victivallales bacterium | reverse complement strand
TACCCTCGACCACAACATGTAGTGGGCACTGGAGTCAAGTGCATACCCCCTTTGCCCGGAACAGCAGGTAGCTGTCCAAACTTAATGGCACGATCAATATCAAAATCATCTCCAAGTTCGGCGGCAGTCAAGGGGTGCATATGGAATGTCAACGTACGACCAGCAAGGAAGTTTACGCCTTTTCGACGCAAAGTTCTGGCACTGGATCCAGTCATGGCAAACCGCAGTTTACGGCTTTCGATCAAGCGATGTACTTCATGTAATAGAGCAGGCACGCGTTGTATTTCATCAAGAACGACCCAACCGGAGAAATCATGTGGGATAAGTGTTTCAAGACGATTAGGGCGTGCAAGCAATTCCGTGTATAAATCTCCACGCAACAAATCCACATAGAGATTATCATTCCCACAGAAATTCTTTTTTAACTATGTAGTTTTTCCTGTCCCTCTAGGGCCGAACAGAAAAAAACTTTTGCCTAGCTCTATTGGTTTAGTCTGCAGTCTGGTGTACATGAGGGTCATAATACAGATGTTATTGCCCGTTTCAACGGCAGATTATCTCCAATAGTTTTCAGAAAATGAAAAAATTACGAAAAATATAAACCACCAAGGTATTGGCAAAGGCAACAAGAGATATAACTATCTCTACGTCCTGACATCCGACTTCCGACCTCCGGTCTAGTGGCTCACATCCGTGCGTCTGATGACATTCCATGTCGTCAGGAAGATGATTTTCATATCGAGCAGAAAAGACCGGTTATGCAGATACCACGTGTCTAGTTCGACTTTACGGGCAATGGGGATGTCATCGCGGCCATTGATCTGTGCCCAGCCGGTGATGCCGGGGGTCAGTACATGCGCACCCGACTCCGTGCGCAGGGCAATTTGATCGTCCTGATTGAACAATGCCGGACGCGGTCCCACGATCGACATGTTCCCCTTGATCACATTGATTAGCTGTGGAAGTTCATCCAGACTGGTCTTACGCAGAAAATCACCGATAGGGGTCAGAAATGCCTTGGGATCGGTCATCAGATGCGTCGCCACCTGCGGAGTATCCGTCTGCATCGTACGAAACTTCAGCATGTCGAAGTGCGAGTTGTTCGCCCCGATCCGGTCGGAAACGTAGTATACAGGCCCTTTGGACGTGAGCTTCACAAGCAATGCACACACCAAAAACGCTGGTGAAAAAACCACCAGCGCTACAACCGAAACCAGCAAGTCAAAAAGTCTTTTCATTCATGATTCTCCAAGTTGCCGACGACCACCCAGTGGTCGCCTGAGAGTGTAAAAACTAGAAATTCAGAACATCTTCCCCTCCTTTCACCCACCCGTTCGAGACCACTGCGTGTCCCCTCTCACTTTTACTTTCCCGGTTGCGACCACTGCGTGTCCCCTCTCGCTTTTACTCTCCCGGTTGCGACCACTGCGTGGTCGCAACATCTTTCGTCACCGCATTGAGCCGCAAGCATGCGGCCCGGTCGAGCTTTGCGAAGCGCTCGAACTCTCCGGCCACTGAGAGCTCCAGCAGACGCCCTTGGCTACACAGATCGAAAAGGCGGCCGGCTGGCTTATACCGCTCCCCAAAGAACCGGTGCGTCAGCCGGATGGCCCGACCGCCTCGCTCAATGACCGCCTGAAGCACCCGCTTCTCAAATGGCGAGATGAACGGTGAAACAAACACAAACCCCTGCTGAAGGTAGTCTGCAAGCTGCTCTTCGATCTCTTGCCAGTCTGATTCTGGCGTGCTGCGGGAGAATTGTACGTTGATGCGTCGTGGGTGGCCCAGCAGGAAGCGGTTCCCAAAGCCCCATAGTGGCGTTCTGTCTGGGAGCGTCATCAGCTTTGCGGCCCGCCGAAACAGCTTCGGATTGGCCTTCAGTAGCCGATACCGCCGCACATTGTCGCGAATGTATGCCACCTCCCGCTGCAGATGGTCGCGGTCAAAGATGAGCGAGTCGTACATGCCCTTCTGGAAGATCCGGACCCGTTCGCCGCCGGCCGCCTCGGCACAGGCCTTGTTCACCCCCAGTTTGAAGCCACGTATTACCTGTTGCAGCGTGATACCCGCAGGCAGGTCGCGCACGACATGCACCAATACATGCAGGTGATCCGGCATGATCTGGTACTGCCCGATCTTCATCTGCTCGTAGTAGGTGGGAATGCCCTTGAGCGCCTGCTGCACGCATTTGCCCACTGGCAAAAGCGTAAATGCATCCTGCGTAATGCGACACAGCCGTATGCCCGGGTTTGCTTTGATCGTCAGCATCGCCACCCCCGCGCGGCTATAGTCGTAATTCCGTGTAGGGCGGTTACCCATATGGCTCAACTTTTAGGCGACTTAAACCACTGGGAAACTCGCTCTAATTCCTGCTCCATGGTGCAAGGTGGCTCCCAGTCCAGTGTTTTGCGGACATGCGAGGAATCGATCTGAAGTGAGCTGCAGAGACGCTGGACCTGAGCTGATTTGCCGGTAAGTTTGCCCGCCAGTTTTATGACGCCTTCCGGCACTGGAAGGAGGTGCGGCTTCTTGCCTAGAGCCTTGGCGATTCGTTTGACCAGCTCGGCTGTTGAGAGATCATCACCGTCGCAGACGGTAAAGGTCTCGCCCGCGGCTCGCTCGTCTGTGACGCATCTTGAAATGAGATCTGCAAAGTTGGTGAGGCTCAGGAGACTGCGCTTGTTCCTAATGCTGCCAAGTGGAAGCGGAATGCCCTTGTCTACAAGCTGGATTAGCTTCAGGAAGTTGGCCTTTACTCCCGGGCCGTATAGAAGAGGCGGTCTTAGGATCACCACTTGCATTCCCGTCGATGCTTCAATCTTCCGTAACTCAACTTCCGCCTCCCATTTGGACTGACCATACGGATCCTCAGGGTTAGGCGTATCACGTTTGGAGAACGCCGCTGTTAAGTTCTTGGTTCTTAGTTCTTGGTTCTTAGCCCGGTCCTCCGACCTCCGACCTCTGACCTCTGCCCCCCTCCCTGACTTCCGACCTCTCCCGACCTCTGACCACTGACCTCTGACATCTGATTTCCGACCTTCGACTGCTGACCTCATACCTCCGGTCTCCTCCCCATTTACCTTGATCGAACTGATGAATACGAATCGCTTTACTCCAGCTTTTGCAGCTTCCTCCGCTAGTCGGCGTGTACCGTCTACATTTACTTCACGAAAGGCCGCCAACGGATCTTCTGCGGTATCATCCATGATATGAACGCGAGCGGCCAGATGGACCACTGCCTCCATACCTTTCAAAGCCTCGGACCAATCCGTCGAAGCATCAATATTGCCGACGACCACTATCTCGGGAGTAGTTGATGATTGATCATTGGTAATTGATTGGGACTCTGAGGCAGTTGGCAGTTTAGAGTTTGTCGTTTGAAGATTACCGACCTCTGAAGTCTGACTTCTGACCTCCACACTCCCTCTTTGGTTCGATATGCTACTGAATCGCATTCAGCGTCTCGTCAATAGAGGCAACAGTTATGCTAGGGCGCATTTCCCAGCCTTCTGCAACTGGACACACAATCCAAGTATGCTCAGGCGCGACATCATGAAGCACGGTCATGCAACCTTTTGTCACTTGCGGCGAAATCGATGCTTTGAACTCGAATGCCAAGCGGCGCGTTCCTTGCTCCATGACCAGGTCTACCTCCTCCCCATTAGAGGTACGGCAAAACGAAGGTCGCCACCCGGGAAGCGCCGCGCACAACTGCTCAATACACCACCCCTCCCAGGAAGTGCCAATCACAGGATGCCCTTGAAGCCCATCCATATCTTGAATCTCCAGAAGACTATGCAAGATTCCTGAGTCGCGAATATAGACCTTGGGCGATTTAACAAGACGTTTTCCTAAATTGGCCTCCCATGGCAATAACAGACGAAGCATAAAGCTCTGGCTCAGTATCCCTACATATTTTCTTGCTGTCGTATGGCTAACCCCCAACGCCTGACCCAATGCGGCTGTGTTAAGCGTTCGACCGTGGTGATGCGCAAGCATTCGCCAAAGGCGCCCGAGCAATTCCGACGACGAACCAACGCCCAGAAGTGCGATATCCTTTTCAAGAAATGTTTGAGTAAAGGACTCCCTCCACGCTCGACTAGTGGATTCATTACTTGCCAGCAAACTCCCTGGGAATCCACCCCTCACCCACTGTTGCTCAATATTATCTGCGCCCCCCCCTCGGCACTCCTGTCGCAAGAGCGGGGTCAGTTCATGATACCGGATGCGACCAGCCAACGATTCTGAACTTTGCCTCAGGAGTTCTGGAGATGCAGATCCAAGCACCAAAAAGCGATACCGTTGTTCCGGATCATCCGCCAAAACACGTAGTACCGTAAATATATCAGGAAGGCGCTGTATCTCATCGAGAACAACCAGTTTATGGGTTTGTCGCGACAGAAACCACTCTGCATCACGTAGTTTTCTCTGATCCGATACTCGCTCAAGATCCAGATAAACCACATGCTCAGAATCCTTTGTATTAGCGATGTTTCGCGCCAGCGTAGTTTTTCCGCATTGGCGCGGCCCCAAAATTGCGGTTACCGGCACCTCTGCTAAGGATGAGGCTATCCTAGGTTCAATCCCACGTAGGATATATTTATGTAATATGCCATTCATGGTTTCATATTACATGCAAAAATCGCATCTGCAAGATAATTCATTCTCACTTCCATCCCCACACTTCCCATCCGCGATATCCGCGGTCAACTCTCATCAGTTCTCGCCCCTCCGACCTTCCCCCTACGCTCTCCGAGCTACGGCGGACAAGTCGAGCTTGGGTCTTCGCTACGCTACGCCCGCACAAGACGGAGGACAAGCCGACTTCTGACTTCTGATTTCTGACATCTGACTTCAGACTTCTGACATCAAACCTCCGGTCCTAGTGGCTCACATCCGTGCGTCTGATGACATTCCACGCCGTCAGAAAAATGATTTTCATATCCAGTGCAAAGCTCTGGTTATGCAGATACCACGTGTCTAGTTCGACTTTTCGGGCAATGGGGATGTCATCGCGGCCATTGATCTGTGCCCAGCCGGGGTCAGTACATGTGAACCCGACTCCGTGCGCAGGGCAATCTGATCATCCTGATTGAACAGGGCAGGGCGGGGACCGACGAGTGACATGTCCCCCTTGATCACGTTGATCAGCTGTGGAAGCTCATCCAGGCTCGTCTTCCGCAGGAAATCACCGATGGGCGTCAGGAACGCCTTGGGATCATTCATGAGATGCGTCGCCACCTGCGGTGTATCCGTCCGCATCGTGCGAAACTTCAGCATATCGAAATGGGTATTGTCCGCCCCGATCCGGTTGGATACATAATAGATCGGTCCCTTTGAGGTCAACTTAACCGCTATTGCACAGATCAAGAAAAAGGGAGCGAACACAATGAGAGCCGCCAAGGATAACGCAAAATCAAACAAACGCTTCATCAACTAAATCTCCCAATATCCATCGGTCTGCTTGCGTCCCCATCGCTCAATGCGATGAGAATTGATGTGAGTCTGGATCTGGCATTTCATGGTCCTAATGGGTCTTACCAGCTTTTTCGGTGAGTCGGATCTCTATGACTGATTCAGCTAGTACTTGCCCCGCTCCTCCGTAACCCCGACCTATCCATCACGAGCCGTCGCGCTTTCCCGACGCATACCACTCCGCGCATTCCTTTAAATATTCTTCAAACGAACCGAACTTGCGATCGGGGAAGCACTCAAGCATTCGCTCTACGGAAACTTCCGTGCTAGTCGTCAACTTACCCAACGTCTCGGATGTAAAAGGGAATTTGCCGAGCACCTTCGCGGCCAGATCGCCGCACCGTCCGAGACCTTTCGCGAGGGGCATGGGGATCGGTGGACATATTGGCAGGCCGCAAACAGCATGATAAGCATCCGCAATTTCCCTCAGCGACGGAGCGGTCGGCAGGCCCACGTTGATAAGCTGATGTGAGGGTCTGTTCATCAAGGCAAACTCCAAAATCATCTCAGCGGCAAGATCAACAGGAATTACGCTTTTTCGGGCCCCGCCTTTTCCGGGAATTGGAAAGATATGCTTCTTCATTGCATTCACCATGCGTGAGAAGTTGGCGCGGTCGCCCTCACCAAATACTGTCGCGAGACGCACTACCCGCCAATCAAGATCAGACGAGGTTACCAGTTGCTCCCCTTCATACTTCGACTTCGCATAATGCGTTACTAACGAAACCGGATGATATTCGGTCGCACCCGTTGGGATTGAAGAGTGACCATTATTGATCCTTGGCGACTGGTGGTTCTTCGTTCTAAGTCCCTTGTACTCCGTTTTCGACCTCCGATTTTCTATCTCTGATTGCCGAGCATCCCAGTCATAAAAAGCTATGGAGCTGACGTAGAGAAAACGATCAATACCTTTCAGCTCGCACCAATTAAGCACATGCTTGGTTCCATCGCGGTTCACTGCATAGAACTTCTTTTGTTCTTCAGACGTCTCGTTCGGGCGATGCGCGTATCCCGCGCAATGAATCACAGCATCTACCTTTGCACCGGAAGCGAAAGCAACCAGCGGTTGGCTGATGTCCAGACATTGGAACTCACTCCACGGTCCTTCGGTCTCGACGAGATCCGTGGGAAGCACCGAGTGACCGTTTAGGACGATAGACTTACAAACACAACGGCCAATCCAGCCACTTGCTCCTGTGACAAGAAAATTCATTCAGGGGGCTCTCCAGCGTGAACTTTCGTCATACCGGCTAGCATTTTATTAGCCAGAACATCACGATCAAAAACGTCTTTTGCAAGTTTTTGTGCATTCCTTCCCATTTTCCCTTGAAGGTCAGAGTCATCCGCCAGTTTAATCAATGCATCCGCCAAAGAAACGGGGGATCTGGCATCGACAGAAAGGCCACATTCATTTTCTTCGATAAATTTCCGAATCCAACCATTTGTCGTTTGGATAACAGGGACACCCGCCGCCAAAGAATCAAAGAGTTTATTCGGAGAAGACGTGTCGAGTATCGGAGTTGGCAGCAACGGGACTAACGAGCAAAATGAGTGCTGGACCCAATGCACCATTTCTTGCTTAGGCATAAGATCCAATATGACAATGTTATCTAATCCTTGTTTCGTTATACTCCGTTGAATTTTGTCTCGTTGCTGACCGTCTCCAATAATCACTATTTTTATGTCACGGCGGCCACATTTATCCAATAGTGCAGCTGCAGATAATATGAGTTCGGTATTATTCACCTTTCCAATATTACCCACATAATTGGCTATTTTAAATCCCTGAAACGCATCAGGTAGCTGCCACTGAACATCAGTTTGACCAAACAGCCGATTATCAGCAGCGTTAGGAATGCTAAGGGTGTGCGTAAACCCATATCGACGGTTAATATCTTCCGCCATACCTGACGACAAGGTTACGATTAGCTTTGCCGTTCGATAGCAAAGCTTTTCCAAAGCATAAGCTAACCGGATGACCAACGTATTTGTGAGAAGTCCCATTTCAACAGCACCTTCCGGCCACAGATCTCGTACCTCGAATATAAGCTTTCTTCGCCTGAGTATGGCCGCAGTCAACCCCGGAATTCCGACTGTAATAGGCCCTGAAGAAGCAATAACAACATCGGCGGGAAGCGTAATCGCATACCATGAAGCAAAAAAGCCATATTGGATGAACGTCAAGATTCGTTTCCAAACCGGTTGCTTATTATTAATCTCAATATTTAGTACTTTGACTTTTATTCCATCAAATTCCTGATCCTCAACTGGCCTGCTTGCCGTAAGATCTGATTTGTAATAGATACTCGTAACAATTGTAACATCATGACCCGCAGCAACCCAACGACGAGAAAACTCATAGGCACGAGTTCCCCACGCCCCCCTTGGTGTTGAAAAATATTGATAAAAATATACTATTTTCATGCTTCGCCTAAATCATCTACAACTGGAGATGGAATTGAATGAGAATAATCACCACTCGAAAAACAAATGACCGGTGTCACCGCATAGCTGATTTCCGTATTGACCCCTTCGGCAGACAGCTCAAGCACGGTATTCCTAACTTTTTTTCCAAACTCGGGAAAATACCACCCGCTTTCCTCCGAAACGCTAAAAGAGCCTTGAATCTTAATCTCAAAGATCCCAGCAGGGTATGCGATTTTAAAGCCCTGATTGTCTCGTTCTTTGATGGAACAGTCTGGATGTAGGTGAATTCTAGAAACGGTTCGTACGGCCTGATCGCTTTTTATCTGATCACAGACCGATAAAACCGCTTGCTCTCCATCCCACTGAATGCCGCGAACATGTTTGGGTTTCCCCTGAAGACGATCATAGCCATTGTGAGAGCCTGACAGTTTGAAACCTGTTTCCTGCGGATTCCATGAGATATCCGTCGGAATTCCTCTGCGAGCCACGCGGAAGGTCCCCCATACTTCGCTTTGATCGGTCTCGTTGATCTCCGCCGTATTGTGCGCCGCCGTGCTCCGGCTGTAGCGTCTCAATTCCGAGTTTTCATAGTCATGCACACCGGAATCCACAATCACGCGGAATCCATTCAAGGATAGTTCATAGCTGAATATATCCGCATGCGCGTGACCGGGTTGATAGTCAGGACCAATTGGACCAGCATCAACAACCAGATAGATCCCACCTTCATCACGCCAACCATAATAACCAGCATTCGGCAAGGTGAACGCACCCCCTGAATGCAAACGGAGGTTGCTATTTAAGGGATCAATCACCATCGGTACGGTTTCTGTGTCACCGGCAGATCGCCTGCTCACTTCCCCAAAGGTGAAACAATATTCAATCACCTGCTTTGGAAAATTGTAAATGCCGAAAGCACTGTCATTGAACAATGCGATCTGACCATCGGGATGACACAGCTTTATCAGTGCCCGAGTCATGCGTTGAATAGGCTCGCTGACCACTTCGGTGATCCGCGAGTTTCTGGTCGCCTGCAGAATAGCCAGCACATACAGGGCACGGCTATGATACATGGGCGACAATTCGAAATGCATACCGTCTGCTAGAATCTGTTCAGGTATTTCAGAGCCGAGGACCTCAAGTCCTCTGTTCAACCATCGTTCAGCCGTGAAACCGTCGAAGCAACTGCCGACAAATGCTAGGGCTGCGGCGTTTTCCAAATAGTGGTTTGCCAGCAGGTGCGTCTCGAGATGACGCATCAACCATTCGGACTGGAGATAGATGCTCTTCCATAGCTGGTCGCGGAACGCATCATCCTGCTCAATATCTGCTCGGTATTTAGCAAAGAACACTCCGCAGAGATTCATCAGGCGGAGTGATATCGGATAAGACTCCCAGCCCTGCTGGCTCTTCTCTGGTTTGTGGTTTTCAATCCAGTCCTGGACCACGGCTTTGGCATCGTCATATCCCAGCGCCCAGAGCCACTCGAAATAGTGAAGGTTATAGAGCCAGAGCTTGGGCAGACTGTCCGACCGCCAATCCGGCATCCAACCCACTTGCTCTGTGCGATTTAGAAACGTCATTCGCCCCGCTAAGATATCCTTCGAAGAGTTCCCCTGCATCCCTGGCGGCAATATGTCTATGTTGAGCGGCCAGCGGCAGTTCTCAATGCCCGGAATTTTTTGACGCAGGAGCCATGCAGGATTATTAAACCGACCGCTTACACGATGCATTACCTGTCCCGCGATCTGGCGCAGCTTGAGGTGTTTTACTGTGTTGAATATGAGGCTGAGTTTAGTCAACGTTCCAGTACCATTCTAATAGAGTGTGACCGCGAAATACGCTAACGGGCGCGAAAGGGGATTGCGGATTGTTAATGGCAGAGGTCTGTAGAGAATTCGAGATAGAGATCCGCTATTGCTTCGATTGAGGAGCAAGAGTGCAGGAAGAATGGAAGACTACTTCTCAACAGAAATCCACGTTCCAGACTTCAGCGATTCAATCGCGGCGAAGCTGGCTCGGGTGGTGTTCATAATCGACTCGTAGGGTATTAGCGCGTCGCCACCGGACTTGGTCCGTTCAATCAGCAGCTTGAACTGGTCTGAGTGGCCTTTGTCTAGCTTGCCTTTAAGCTTCTTGAATCCCCTGAATCCGAACCCAGTCAGTGTGCGCCAATTGTCCATGATCAGCGAGCGGCCCTGCGAATGCACTTCCACCCGCTCCTTGGCGTAAGCCTTCGATCCATTGGCTAGATAGTTGATCACCGCGTTGGTTCCGTTCTCATAGCGTAGTAGGATACTAGCGTTGTCGGTATTCTCCTCCGGTGAAGTCCCCATGGCGTTCATACAGACGGCGATCACCCGACTGCCCGCCAAATACGAACAGAGGTCAATGAAGTGGCAAGCTTCGCCGATAATGCGCCCACCGCCCACGGCTAGGTCATGTACCCATACATTTGGCGGAATATCTCCAGCGTTCATCGTGGCCACAATGTTGCACTGCCCCTCGCCGATGAGTGATTTCATCTTCGTCGCAAACGGCGCAAAACGACGGTTGAAGCCGACTGTACAGGCTCGGAGAGCCTGTACAGGAGGTCGGAGATCGGAGATCGGATCGTTGACGTTCGACCTCGGACTTCAAATCTCAGATCTCTGCCCCCATACCTCTGATGTCTGGCCTCTGACCTCCGGATCCTGATTATGCCGTTCAATCGCGTGGAAGAATGAGGCGTTCTTCAAAAAAGAAAGGGGTAGGAAGCGTACCTCCGTAACGGATATGATTTTCATAGCTCTACTACTTACTAATAAAGACAACAACTATTTTGGGAGTCACCTGCGCTAAAATTATCGGCACTAATCAATTTGTAGAAATTGTTTCTCTGGCTGAGATGTCTATCAATATGTCAAGCGAGGTTTAGATCTTTTAGTGCTAGACGAATTGTTTTCTGGTCGTACTTTGTAGCTAATGGCATAACCCACAAATTTTCTCCATCACCAGGGCCTTCTGGAAACTTTACTTGTCCGTATTGAAAATATCGCATTGACCAGATGTCTTTTTTTATGCGGAGTACGTCTTGCCAGTTGTTTCCATCTTCTGAACCCCACACTTCAGTATGTCGCGTAGTGTTAATTTTGCTTGGTTCCACTGCGGTAGAAAAGAAAAGGCTGTCTCCCACTTTGCACCCATAAAATACCGAGCTCCCAACAGCTGTCAGTTTCTCGATCTGTTTGCCTGCCCGGTCCATCCGGAATATATGATTTGTTTCGTCAGGCGCATCCGATCCGAAATAAACATGCTCTCTGTCAAACAAGAGCTGAACTGTGCGGAACTGTTGGCTTCCCCCTGCTATTCTCTGTAGTGTGCCGAACTCATTGTCCGTTCGCCATATTCCGGCCTCATGATCCAGGTCGCCAGTTGTTACCCACAGGTCGTCTGTGTAGGGGTCATGGAAAATCCCATGTATATGACGTATCTTGGAAAAGGTCCAAGCAATCTGCCATGGTCCTTCATTTTCTCTAAGCGTCCAAATATGGATCGGAGATCGTTCAAGATTTGCTCGATACTCTCCGTAAAAAAAAGAATTACCTGCCGTGCAAATAGCTAACGGTCGTGAGCCACGTAACAATTCCATCTTTCTTACAAGGTTGTTTTCTAACAAGAAGACTGTGTCGTTGGCAATAAGCACACCAAAGTTATCTCTGACGACAAGATGATGCACACCTTTTCGGAAGAGCCTGCACAATAATCGGGAAGAAAGTAATGCCTTATCTCCTCTACTCATAGGCAAAGCTGTCATTAATGTCCAAGTTTCACCAGCATCTCTGCTCTCCAATATTCTGGAGCCTTCAACAGTTAGTATCCTTTCTGCTGATACATTGAGAACTCTCCCTCGAATTATCTTAGCCGCTTGCATGCCTGCCTTATCATGAAAGTTCTGTATTGTTCGTAAGGGATCGTCGCCAGATCAATAAACAGCCGTCCGACCTCGACCCAAAGTCTGTCTTTTGCGCAAATGGGGCGACAACCATTTTCTTTTGCAAACCCGCCTCTCATAAGAACCGCATCGCAACAGAGCTCAGTAAGCATTATCTCTCTATTGTGTAGTTTTGCTTTCCATTTATTCGTATTGTGAGTCAAAAGTGGTCCAAGGGTTTGTTTTTTCCAGCTCATCTCATGGGCAGATACTAGTTGTTTTGCTGCATCGCCAAAAGATAGCATACTGATATTGTATTCAATGCCTAAGTCTGTACAAAGCTTGGAAAGCACTAGTTCCGGTGATTTGAGCAGTGTTTCATAGCAGACCTCATGGTATCTATGGCCAAACAGAACAGGTCCTAGTTTTGATCCAAGATAAAACTGTACCCTATTTGCAAAAATATGTTTCCATACGTGGTTCCCTTTTGACCAAGCAGCCTTCTTCTTGGATAAAAGAACGTCGCGTGGATCGCGAAAAATGTGGACCACGTGTGCCTGTGGTATCACTCTGGCTAAGAGTGAAAGAAATTCAATAGATCTTGGGTCTTTGTCGCAGATCAAAGGCCTTTCTTGGCTTGAATAATCGTCTAGCATAATTAGGTACACTGCAGCATCTAAAAGACCACCTCGGACCACAGCTCTAGATAATATTGCTCTTGGGTCGAGCCCGGTTCTAGAAAAATGTTTGTCTATCGCTAATGCGTTTGCTGCAGCATCTTCGCCTTGGGTCTTGTAAATGGTATCAAGATGCCCTGTGAGAATCATTCGCCGGATAAAAGATGTTTCCGGCAGGCAGGAAACTTTAGGGTGAGCCGCGAACATGCTTTGAAGAAGTGATGTCCCGGATCGACCAACACCAACAATGAAAATTACGGGGTTCGACATGCTAAACCTTGATTCCCAACGCCTCAGCAAGTTTTGGTAGTACATACGCGGCATCAAATTGCTCTGAGGACTCGATGGCATTTTCAGAAAGTCGCTCTCGCAGTGCGGGGTCAGCCAAGAGTGTCTTCATCGCTTCGATCAATTGATCTATATCATTTGGTTGGACTAATAATCCGTTAATATTATTGCGCAGAACTTCATTGATGCCAGTTAGACTAGTCGCAATAACAGGCAACCCCGCCATCAGAGCCTCAATTACTGAGCCAGGGTGCCCTTCGCTTAAACACTGACTGGGGAAAACGAAAACATCATATGAGCTCAACTTGCTGCGCAATTTCTCGTTTTCAATTCGTCCATGATGAAACACATTTTTCAGGGAGCTGCACCTATCGATCAGTTCCTTTTCTCCGGAACCATACAAATGAAGTTCAGCCTCTCTGTTTTTTTCTGATTGCTTATCTATCTCAACGAAAGCGTTAAGCAACAATCCCACCCCCTTTCTACGTGATATGTCACCGGTGTATAGAAACTTTATTTTACGGTCTGAGTGGACTTTTATTATTTCCGTCTGCTTGATTGCAGGGCGGTATCCGACAATAGTTGAAATTTTGCTTTGCATGAATTTCGGAAATTCTTCTGCACCGATGTATGTTTGAACAATAATTTGATCTGCACGTGCCAGTATTTTTGCAGCTATAAGGCCAATTAATGGGGAATTCAACACAGCATTCTTAGCTGGATGACCACCAAAAAACCGTATGTAAACTGGTTTTCTGAAAAGCTTACCTATCAGAACAAAACAAAGGCCATAGGAGAAACAGAAATGTCGTGATCCGAAGATAATCACTTTGGATACGAATGGCGTCTGGAGCAATGCCGACAGGACCATGAATGAGGTCTTTAGATGGTTTACGTGCCCAGGTGTATTGCTGTTCTGGTTAAAGCGAGTAGGTGCATCATAATACAGGATGCACTGATCGGTATTCATATTGATGTAGTCATAGAAAAGCTTAAACGACACCCTCGCTCCACCCCATCCGGGAGGGTAAGGGCCGATGAGCAGTATTTTCATTTCATTTTCCATTAAGGCAAGCTCTTCTTCTTGTCACTAAAGCTAACCATGTCGATCAACTTTACAATACCATTCTCTGGTGTGTAGCAAGGCATGCATTTCAAGTCGCTGTAATGCAAGATGGCATAAGCCATGCTATCAGCATCTTCGACGTCAACTATAAAACCATTCTCTCCAGAGTCTATGAGACTTTGAACGGCAATAGTGCACTTTGTTGCGACCACGGGTTTCCCGAGGTGAAGGCATTCTAGAAGTGCATTTGGCATGCCTTCAATTCGCGATGATAAGACAAACAAGTCGCAATGGTTGAAATAAACGTATGGGTTTTCAACAGAACCATGAAAGTGCACATGCTCCGAAATACCAAGTGTTTGAGCAAGCTCAGTGAGTTTATGTTTGGTTCCATCGCGGTCTCTCCCGAGTATATGAAGCATGTAATCTTTGTTTTGATCGACAACAAATCTAAACGCACGAATCAAGATGTCAAATCCCTTGACCGGGTAGATCGTACCCGCGGCAACAACGTTAATTTTCCCTGCATCCATTGGATTAGGTTGGTTCAAGATGCTGTCTTGTATTGTTCGTCTATCAATGGGATTTTGAATTGTAACAATTCGTTTTTTATCAACCCTTAAAATAGAGTGAAGCTGTTCGGCCATTTCATTCGTTTGTGCGATAATATAATCAGCTTTGCGATATAAGGCATATAAAACTTTTCCCCGCCAGTTGAGCATGTGTTTCTTAGTTTGTGTTCGTTCCGGCATTGTGGGGAATCTCGCTATGCAGGTGCATCGCCGATAAAGCATACATGCCAAAATTGCAAGCACTGATGTTCTTGCCGTGGATGTGTAGATGATATTGGGCTTGATTTCGAACAGCACCCTAAGGAATTTTAAAAAAGAATTTCTAGTATGTTTTGAATTAAGGACATGCGTTGTCAACCTGTTTTCGACGGTTTTGAATAAATCTCCAGGTTTTGTGATAAGGACAAGATGAATGTCATACTTAGAGGGATTAAGATCTCGAATAACCGTGCACATCACGCGTTCAGCGCCGCCGCAAGAAAGGGACTGGTCAACGAAAAGGATTCGCGATTTTTGATGCTTTTTCAAGGTATGCTCCTTCGTTGGCTTGATTGTGGAGCGTCTGATCGAAATTTGTTGGCAAGAATTGTGATTAAATAGCACGTAACCGCAATTTTTATAGGCATGATGCCGTTGTCTCGTGCGATATAAATACTGCGTGATAAAAACGTTAGAGCGAGTGTCAGGCTAAACAGAGTAGGTCTATTGTTGTGTAATAAAATCCAATCACAATAATTCAGCATACAACCAAGCAGAAACATCCCGATAACCACCGCAGTTATTCCGAAATCGGCATAATAATCTGCCATGACCGTGGTTCCAAATCCTCCTGTATAGCGATTATAGTGATCTGAAAGCAGATCCGTATAAAGACGGCTGCTTTTTGCATAAATATCGTCTGGCAAAATGAAACGTCCTAGAACTGGGATCACCGTTATCGCACCTGACGCAATGTACCTTCCTCTCGCATATGGGATGTCATCCGGGATATAGTCCACAGGTAACTACTCAGGTAGCACCACGATGGCACTACCATTGACAAAGCGTAGTCTAC
>CAZNWT010000106.1:0-15482 GCA_964576795.1 uncultured Victivallales bacterium | reverse complement strand
TCACCAATACATTGTCGTACTTCATCGCCAGATCCATACAATGCACAGACGAAAAGTCAACATAGGCTTCATCAATAAGAACCACGCCCTTGAATGATGCGCAGAACGCCTCAACCTGTTGTTTGTCAAACAACATACTTGTGGGAGCATTGGGATTGGTCAGAATAAAAAGAGAGCAAAGATCAGCAGGTGGCGTCTGCCATCCAAATGCCGCATCTAAAGCAACGGGGCACGTCCCAACATCCCGAATATCGGCCAAGACGGGATACAGCGAATAGGAAGGGTCAAAATACCCCATACTCCCGGAATCCTCTACAAACGCACGCGTACACAGCGCAAGCACCTCATCCGAACCATTGCCGACAAACACATTCGAAGCCGCACACCCATGCAACTCTGCAAGGCGTTCACGAACGGCCTCTGATGTCGGATTGGGATATTTGCGCAATACATCAGGATCCAGAGTCCGAAGGGCCTCTGCAACCTGCGGCGAGGGTGGGTATGGATTCTCGTTCGTATTCAGTTTTATGAACGTTCGCCCTTTGGGCTGCTCACCCGGAACATACGCCGACAACTTACAAACGGATTTTTTAATCAACGTGCTACTCACAATATAACTCCATCATCTATTCAAATCGTATCCTTGCCGAACGTGCATGGGCATCAAGTCCTTCAACACGGCCAAACGCCTCAATCACTGGTAGAACCTCTTTCAGATCTGCACGTGACAGCTCAATGAAACTGCTCCGTCGCCTAAAGTCATCAACGGTGAGTCCCGAGAACATCTTGGCCGCTCCCCCGGTCGGCAATACATGACTGGGACCCGCCGCAAAATCCCCCGCAGACTCCGGGGTCCAGGGTCCAAGAAATATAGCACCCGCACAGGTGACTTTCTTCATCCATTTTCGTGGACTCCGAACCATTAATTCCAAATGCTCTGGGGCAAAGCGATTACAAAGCATAACCCCTTCATCCAAGTTTGGCACCTTCACGAGCATAATTCCTCCGCGCGACGCAACACGACGCACCGCATCAGCACGTGGCAGTGTAGCCGTGTGTGCCAACAACGCTTCCTTGACTGCCAGCAAAACAGTTTCCGAAGGCGTCACCAGCAAGGCCTTTTCCCATCCCGTGCCATGCTCCGCTTGCGATAACAAATCCATTGCAACATGCGATGGATTTGCATGCTCATCTGCCAACACGGCAATCTCACTGGGGCCCGCCACCAGATCGAGGGCAACATCCCCATAGACTTGCCGCTTGGCTGCCGTTACATAGGCCCCACCAGGGCCCACAATTTTCTGCACCTTTTGCACACTGCGGGTGCCGTACGCCATCATCCCAATCGCATGAATCCCACCCACGCGATAAATCTCAGTTGCACCTGCAAGATCAATAGCAAAGAGGACATAGGGATTGACCTTTCCATCTGCACCACAAGGCGTGCACGCCACAATCTCCGGCACGCCAGCCACCTTGGCAAGTGTGGCTGTCATCAACGCCGTCGATGCCAGAGGCGCCTCGCCCGAAGGCACATAAACACCCACACGATCAAACGGAACAAAGGTCTCTCCAAGCACACCGCCTTGAGGAGCGGCCATTTGCCAATCCGCTTTCATCCCCGCCTTCGAAAATGCTTTTATGCGGCGATGCGCCTCACGAGCGGCCTTGCGAAATGCGGGATCGACCACTTTGCGGGCTGCCGCAATTTCTTCGGGTTGCACGCGCATTTGCTTGGGGCGCAACGAAACACCATCAAACTGCAGGGCAAAGGAGACAACAGCGGCATCCCCTTTACTTCGAATATCTGCAAGCATCGTACGGGCAGATTCCTCGGCCCCAGGGTCAAAAGCAGGGCGCGAGAGAAACCCCTCAACACCCTTACTCGTGTTATCGAGACTCCACTCCGCACTCCTAATCTTCATGATCCCCTCCACTCCGAACACTCGGCGAAAAACTAATTAAAACCCTACCATACCCAGCCGAGGCATTACGCCATAGACCAGGACGCGATACCGTCATCAAGACGGCACGATCAGTTGCAGCATCCCCGCTACTCGTTTCTACAAAAACAGCTTCGACCTGAGCATCCTCTGTCATTGTGAGAGAAAGTTCAACCTCCCAAGCACGATTCCCCGAAAACAATTCCACGCGATCCTGATCCGACCAAACTGGCTGTGCCTTTCCAAGTGTGGCTGACACCTCAGTCACCACGGGCGATGATGCCTTCTGACCTTCAGATTCCCACACCGGACGTAATGTTGGCACACTGGCTTCGCTCACCTCTCGAACCGCCTCTGCCGCCAGCGCAACAAAACCCGAAGCTCGATCCAACTCTACTGTTTGCGCGCGCGGAAAAACGCGTAAGGGTCGCTGGTGGGCTTGCTCAACATGATCCGGCAAAGCGTCCCCCACCCCGGTTGCTGAAAATGAAACCACAGAGGGAAAGGCAATCAAATTGGGGCGGTTGTAGAGTTGGATTGCTGACAAATCCCCCTCAAATGCGGAAACACTGCCACGTTCTACAGGAACAAGCTCATGATTGATCTGGGGCATTTGCGGCCACAGCATGAACAGCCCCACCCAGCTACAGATGACAAAGCCCGTTGCGTAGTCAAATCGCGGGTACAACCATGTTGCTCGCCCCTGCCTCGCCTGTTCTGATCTCGGCATCTCAAAAGTCCTTTGGGTACTGTAGTCGCGGCACCAGAATCTTCGAATTCCCTAGTCTTTGTCGCAAGCATTGTCGATTTGTTTTCTAACACTTGCACTTTTTTCGACAAAGCTCCCGACAAAGCTCGCGATAAAGGACCAAGGTTCCTTTATTTTCAAGCGATTCGCCCAGATTCTTGCCTTTTCTCAATTCAGACCCTTCTTAATGGGCATCACTCGCTAGCGATTCCCCAATTCACGCGCTCGACCCCCACATCCCGAGCCATCTGAACCAGTGTTGATACAGTGCCATGCGCAACGTGTTTGTCAGCATAAAGGGTTAGACTCGCATCACCGTGAGTCTTGCGATAGTCCGAAAATGCCATCTTCAACGCATCCAAACGTTCAGCATCCTCTACACGATATGGCGCATCATCAAAGAAAACAATCTCTGACCTGCCCTCAGGGACCTTGAGCGAAAGCACGGTAACAATCATTCCGGGTTCAACACCTTCACTAAAGGCGCCCGTTGGCAAGTCGATCACGACACCGGGTTGTAAAATGATACGCGACTCGACAAAAAGAATGAAGATCAGCAAAAACACAAAATCCAACCATGGCGACATACTGACCAGTCCACTTCGAATCCGACTTCTCGGCACGAAACGGGTCCGCAACTCACTTGCCGTCCACCCACTGGCTTTTCGGGGAGATGCCATTACCGTCCATTCCTCTCATCGTCATGCTTGCCCGTTAAGAAGGCCACAATTTCAATTCGAGCCCGTTCCATATCCAAAACAATCCGGTCGATCTTGATGACTAGAAGATTGAATTCTGCATAACAGGGAATGGCGACCATCAAACCTGCTGCGGTCGTCGTCAGCGCCGAGAGGATGCACTCCATAAGATGTCCCGAGTGGATGAGAGGTGCCTGAGCCTGCATGGCAAGAAATCCATTCACCATACCCAATACGGTTCCCAGAAGCCCCAACATCGGCGCAATCTGGGCAACAGAAGCGATCACAACCAAACGGCGTTCCATCCGGGAAATCTCGGCCGCACTTGCATCCTCCAGCGTGCGCAGCAGATCCTCTTTTTGAGCACTCCGGTGCTGAATGGCCGTCTTTACAATATGGGCAACAGGCCCCGGGGTGTCCTCACATATTGTTAGGGCTTCGGTAATATTTCCGCGCCCCAGAATATTGATCACCCCTTTAAGAAAATCCTCCACCCGAATTCGCGCGCGATGCAAACTCAGCGATCGCTCAATAAAGACGCCAAATGCAAGCAATCCAATGGTCAGGATAATCCAAATTACGGGTCCACCCAACGCTAACACATCCAAAGATACCATTGCCGTTCCCCTATTCTCAGTAAAAGAGCCACCAGTTTTCTGCCTTAATGGCCTTCATTCGCGTTCTTGCTTCTTCTGATACTGCAACCTCTGCCTCCGCAATACGATCCAGTAGTCTCACCAGCTTGCGCCAGTCCTTGTGCTTTGTCACGATATCAGCAGCTCCCAAAGACGCACGCGTAAACCACGTCTTCGCAGATTCAGATATGGCTTCGCCACGTGACTTCGCCAAAAGAAAAGGAACCATTACTTTGGTGTAGTACTGATCCTGGGCATCCTCTTCCCGCCCAAGCTTCTCAAGACATCGCCCGATCTTGTATTCAGCCTGCCACATGTGATCCTGTCTTGCCAGAGGGCTCTGCGTCACCACACGATAGGATCGAATCGCCTCCTCATACCGGGATGCATCCTCTGCACCCAATGTGAATTGGCAATCGCCTTTCCGACCCCATGCAAGCGGAATCAAAGCACTCTCGGGATAGTTATTGATCACCTCTTCAAAAACCAGAATTGCTGCCGCAAATTTTCCGAGCTGACTCATTGCATCCGCTTGGTGAAAACGCGCATCCGATAGACGATCCCCCGTTGGATACAGCTTCGCAAGCTGCCCAAACAGCTCAATGCCCCGAACATACTCCTTGCGTTTTACAGCAGACATCCCTGCCCTATAGATTGCACGATTGGCAAACTTGTGGTCAGGGAACTGTTCTGCAAACGACAAAAACTCTGTTTCTGCCACAGCATAATCGCCGGTGTTGTAAGCAAATCGTCCAATCCAGAACCGTACCGAAGGCACCCACGTGGATTGCGCATAACGCTCCAGAAAGGTTCGACAGACTCCCAACGCTAATGCATCTCGTCCAAGCCGATAGAGACACATCGCTTGCATATAGAGCGAGTGCTCTCCCATGCTCGAAGCCGGATAATCCCGAACAATACGTTCAAAGTCCATCAGCGCATCAGGGGACCAGAGTTGATAGCGAGACAGGCCCCGACCATGCAGTGCTTCAACAAAAAACTCACCTTTTTCACCGCGTTCCATAACACGTTCAAAAGCGGCAGCAGCAGATTTCCAATCCTTCATGGCATAGTGCTGCTCACCAATCTGAAAAATGGCCTCATCGGCTACCGATGACCCTGCATACGTCTTAGCTACCGCTTCAAACATGCGCTCGGCATCTTCATGCTGTCCGAGCGATGCAAGACAGATCCCCATTTGAAATCTCACTTCCGCATCCGTAGGCGACTTTGGATATTCGCTTACAAACCGTTCGTAAAGCGTAAGCGCTTGTTGATATTGGGCATTCAGAAAACGGGCATCTGCAACTTTGCAAAGGCTCGTCATCCGCTGTTCGGGATCCGTAAACAGGGCATACGCTTTTTCAAATGCAACCGCCGCTTCCGCGTAACGCTCCGCTCCCATCAGAGCCCAACCATGCCCCATTCGGGCACGTGCTTGCCCACCGGTATCGGAAAAGGTCTCCAGATACTGCTGGTAGATGACAATGGCTTCCTCATGCCGACCGGCATCCAAAAGCGCATTCCCTAACCGCATTTGCAGTGCAGATGCGGATGCCGAATCTGCATGACTGGACACATAGATTTTGACTAACGGAATAACCGCTTCCAAGCGGTCAGCAGAAAGCAAAACGTTGCACAACGCCAACGAAAGATCCTGCTTAGCATCGTCTCCACGAACCTCGGCCACTGACTCTTCCAACAGTTTGATTGCAGCATCAAAGTTTGATGCGTCTGCAAACACCTCCGAAACCGCTAGTGCAACCTTAACGCGAAGGCTCTCCCCAACGACTGAATTGGATACCAACGGGGCAAGCACACGCTGCCCAGCTTCAACATCTTTAAGTTGCAAATATGCCTTGCCAACCCAATACCGCGCCTCATGGGAAAGGGTTCCTGCCGCCTCATCCTGCATGACCGGGGAAAGCACCTTAACAGCCGCATTCAAGTCACCCTGGAAAACAAGCGCCTTACCCCAATCCAACCGATTGACATACCGCTCATCAGCATCCGGGTATTCAGAAGCAAATGCAGCAAACGTACTCGTAGCACCGGCAACATCACCACTCTTCAGACGAGCCAACCCAAGCAATCGCATTGCCGCCACACGCCAACGGCTTTTGGGCCATGTCTCACCAAACGCTGCCAGAAGCTCTGCAGCCTGTGCATATTGCAACTGGGCGTGCAACGACATAGCGCGCAAGTAGGTCACAGCATCTTCTGAAAGTACCTGCTGAGACGCCAGCGCATCCAGTTTCGCGCGCATAGCATCATGTTTTCCTTGATCCAATAGCGCTTGCAAAAGATAGATATTCGCTTCCGACACATCCGTATCCGAAAGGCCGCCCTCCTGAAGGCACTCCGTAAAGACCTTCTCCGCCAGAGCGGCAAAACCATCTTCCAAAGCCAGCCTGCCCGGCATAAGCCGAGATTCCACGCGCGCCATCTCCGACGTCTGGCCCCATGCACAGGTGCAGACGCATAGAGCAATCACCGCGGTTGTCAGAAATCGCGTTATCATCATTGAAAGACTTTCTTGAGAGCCTTGCCAGTCCAGGATGCATCGCAACGTGAAACATCCTCGGGCGTTCCCGTCGCCACAATCTGCCCCCCACCCTCGCCACCTTCAGGCCCTAAATCCAGGATATAGTCAGCCGATTTAATAACATCCATATTATGTTCAATAATCACAACCGAATTCCCAGCTTCACGCAATCGCTCAAGAACCTGTAACAATCGCCGTGTATCCGCAAAATGTAGCCCCGTAGTGGGTTCATCCAAAAGGTATAGTGTTCGCCCTGTCGCCACCTTACTCAACTCAGCCGACAACTTGATCCGCTGAGCCTCACCGCCCGAAAGTGTAGTTGCCGACTGTCCTAATTGCAAGTACCCCAGCCCGACCTCAGCCAGGGTGCGTAGTCGGCGTGCCAGCGCGGGAATACTCTCAAAAAAAGGTAGCGCTTCATCAACGGTCATTGCCAATACTTCCGCAATATTCTTTCCGGCATACGTCACATCCAGTGTCTCGCGATTATAACGGAGCCCCCGGCAACGCTCACACGTCACATAGACATCAGGGAGGAAGTGCATTTCGAGTCGAATAAGCCCATCCCCCTTACACGTTTCACAACGCCCCCCCTTGACGTTAAAGCTATAGCGCCCCGGCCCATACCCACGAACCTTGGACGCTGGCGTCTTCGAGAATAACGTCCGGATCAGGCCGAATGCCCCTGTATAGGTTGCAGGGTTGCTCCGTGGCGTCCGACCAATAGAAGACTGATCAATGACCACAACTTTATCAAGGTGCTCGGTTCCCACAATGCGCCGATGCTCACCCGCACGATCTTTGGACCCATAAAACTGCCGGAATAGTGCTTTGCGAAGAATATCATCCACCAAAGAACTCTTACCGCTTCCCGAAACTCCCGTCACACAAACCAGCAATCCCAAAGGAATACTTACATCCAGATCCTTAAGGTTGTTCGCTGCAGCACCTTCGATCTTGAGAACCTCATCTCCTACCGGCTTGCGCTGCGAGGGAACACTCACTTCCGCCTCACGACGTAAGAACTGCGCCGTCAGAGAGGAAGGACATTTCAGCAACTCCGCTATGCTGCCAGAGAAAACCACATGCCCCCCTGCCGCTCCCGCGCCGGGCCCCAAGTCAATAATGTGATCCGCCTCACGAATCATCATCTCATCGTGCTCAACCACGACAACCGTATTGCCGCGATCTCGCAACCCACGCAGCATCGCAATCAATCGAGTATTATCACGATCATGCAGTCCAATCGTAGGCTCATCCAACACATAAAGCACTCCGGTCAGCCCACACCCGATCTGCGTTGCAAGACGAAGACGCTGTGCTTCGCCCCCCGAAAGGCTTCCACTCTGCCGATCCAGAGTTAGATAATTCAACCCCACATCGGACAGAAAACGGAGTCGCTGACGAATCTCGTGAAGAACCTCATCCGCGACCTGCTTTTCATAATCTGAGAGGATCATCCCATCAAAGAAGCCAATTGCATCCGAGATCGACATCGCAAGCAGATCCACGATCGAGCAATCCTGCACGGTACATGCCATACTTTCAGGTCGAAGGCGACGTCCCTCACAGGTCGGACAGGTCTGTCGATTCATGTAGCGGCGAAGACGCTGGCGCACATACTCACTATCCGTCTCTGAATATCGCCGTTTTAAATTAGGAATAACCCCTTCAAACGGCTTATGCGTCTTGCGGGCCACTCCTTTTCGCCAATGTGTAAATTCAACATCCGTATCGCCAGAGCCATGAATGATCACATCTCGCTGTTCAGGTGTTAGCTCTCCAAACGGCGTATCGAGCGAAAATTCATAATGCTTTGTCACCCCCCGCAACAACCGCTTGTAATGCGTAATCAGACTCCGATTACCGGATCGCCAGGCAGGAATAGCGCCCTTCTCTATCGACACGCTCATATCCGGAAACAATAGGGACTCATCAAACACAAGCTGAGTGCCCAATCCCGCGCAGCTGGGGCATGCCCCATAGGGGCTGTTGAAAGAAAAACTTCGCGACGTCAGCGGCTCAAATCGTATGCTACAAGCCGTACATGAAAGCTTCTCCGAAAAAACGAGTTCCTTCCACCCCTTCTTCGAGGTGCTGCTGATATCACGCGGGCCCCACAGCACCGCCAGAGAACCATTCCCCTCACGCAATGCCAATTCGACAGAATCGGCCAGACGCGAGCGGACCCGATCCGATATCACGAGACGATCCACCACAATGTCGATCGAATGCTTCTGCGATTTAGGTAGCGACGGAACCGATTCGAGTTCATGCAGAACACCATCAACACGCACCCTTACATATCCCTGGGAACGAATCTGCTCTAACGCGCTCTTCTGATCCCCTTTGTCTTGCGCAACACGGGGAGCCAGCAGCACAACCTTTGCGCCATCCGGAAGCGCCAATAAGGCTTCAATGATATCCTCAGCACTCTGACGCTGAACAACCTTACCGCACTTTGGGCAATGCGGAACCCCGATATGGGCATACAACAACCGCAGATAATCATGAACTCCCGCCGTTGTTGCCACAATCGAACGCGGATTTGAACCCGCCGTGCGTTGCTCAATCGCAATAGCAGGTGATAGCCCCTCAATATGTTCGACCGCGGGCTTCTGCATTTGATCCAGAAACTGCCGGGCATATGCCGAGAGACTCTCCACATAGCGGCGTTGTCCCTCAGCAAAGAGCGTATCAAATGCCAAAGAGGATTTTCCCGAACCGCTAAGCCCAGTCACAACGGTCAACTTATTGCGAGGAATCTCAACGCTGACATTCTTGAGATTATGCTCACAGGCCCCCACGATCCTAATTGCATCATCCATGAACACCTAACGACCCTTTACAGCTAGCAAAACATAGCACTAATTTGGCCCTACACCATACACTGTTTCCGATTCCCTTGTCAGCAGCAAGTTTGCCAGAAAACCTTGGTTGCCAGATATTCGTTTCCGAGTGCATTTCACTTCCGTAGGGGCTAATGGCAGTCTCCAAAGCAATCGTAATCCTAATCCTGCTCGGTAGCGTCCCATACGTCGAAGGGATCTCACCACGGAGTCACGGAGACTCGGAGGGGGCTTCGGCAAGCCTACGCCCTCCACCAAAGATACGGTGCGTAGCGGCATGTGTGATGGCGCGGTGGTAGTAGGTGATCTGTCCGCTCTTGTGCTCGATATGCGAGCAGTCCTCGCAGTGGACCTTGTCGGAGGAGAAGTACCATGTGCCGTCCAACGCAATCAACCGGGTCAGCTCCTTAACGGGTTAACTGACATCAGAAGTGTCCCAGTCAATGGGGCAGAGCCATCCAGCCCTTCCGACATCATGAAGGAAGCTTGCCAGCGGGAGGGACGAGAATCAAGGTCAAACAAGGCCACAACCATTGAATAGGGCATAGCTCCCACTTACGGCAAAGGATGCAGATAAACACGATAGAACCTTATGTTGCCCGCCGAATTTGTGTCACTCCAATATGTCCGAGAATCGTCATAAGCGAACCCCTCAGCGACATCAAACCATATGTTCGTGGTCAGCTCGTCACTGAACTGCACCATGTAGGGTTCCTTGTTGCTGGCGTTGGGCGGACTGATCCACGAGAGAGAAAACACGCCATTGGACCACTCAACGTGATCCACCCAAGTTCGTGCCAGCAAGATTGAGTTGTAGGCATTGAGACGTCCCCATCCATAGTAGTTATCGAAACCCGGTGTGTCGGTTGCGTCACCAACGCCGTCCTGTGCACCAGCGCACAGCAACAGGCGCGCCCCTTCCTGGGTTATCTCAGGCCTGATCGAAGCCAGCAACGCGCACACCCCAGATACCTGCGGTGCGGAATAGGACGTGCCATACCCATAAACCGGCACGTCTCCTGTCGTTATCGTGCAGATATTTGTGCCCGGCGCGCACAACGTGATCTCAGGCCCGTAGCAACTAAAGCTGCACCGTCGATCCTGCTGATCGGTCGCCCCCACGGTGATGCAGTCCCTCAACCTTCCAGGAAAACGGATTACGCCGTTACCATCATTGTGCGTAATGGTTACAAAGACAGCGCCCTGCGCAATGGCATTCTGGATGGCCAGTGTCAACGTACTGTTCGACGTGCTTCCACCCGCAGAAAGATTAATGATCTTGGCACCGTTGGCCACGGCGAAATCGATGCCCTGTGCCCACCAGGAGTAAAGACCGCTGTTGGACGAATCCAGGACTTTGACCGGCATGATACGACAGTACCAATCGACCCCAGCTATAAGAGAATTGTTGTTACCCTCCGCCGCCAGTATGGCAGTTACACACGTGCCATGACCGTGGTCGTCGACAGGGTTGGCGTTCCCGCTGACAAAGTTGTAACCCGGCAACACTCGTCCTTCTGCGAATTCCGATGAAGATCCAATACCCGTATCCAGCACGGCTACGATTACATTGCTTGAACCCTGTGTAAAGTTCCAGGCCCAGGGAGACCAAAGTGATGCCCATGGTTGCACGGTGTTGCGGTGATGCCACTGGTAAGAATAGTAAGGATCGTTCGGAGTCATGCCACCCGTCCCGATGCCATCCGGTTCAGCGTACTCGACCAATGGATGCTGCGAAATACGCTCAACACACTCTTCGACAGAAAGACCGGGCGGAATATGCAGGTAAAAAAAACGTTCGAGGTTGACCTTGGCGGACCCAGTATTCCGCCGGGTCCTCCCCATGCGCAACACGCTGTTCACAGCGGGCTCTGACAGGTGCGCACCAGCCGGCAAAGCCAGTGTTCCGAGCAGTTCATCAAGGCCTTCGTTAAGTGTAACTGCTTTCATCTGGGCCGCCGCTGAAGGTTTGAACTTCACGAGAACATGGTCCACCGCATTGCCTGGATCCGCTCTACCAACCTGCGCGACCGATAGAACCACACACAAGCCGACAAAGAACATCAAGCGAGCCAAAGAATTACTTTTGCCCATAGAGACATCGCTCAGGTTAAATGTGTTACGTCTGCTGATAGGAATTTGCTTTCCCGCATCTCCTGATCCAGTGCAACAATTCTCAGTCTTTCCGAGTATCATAAAGGGATGTTATGCGCAGAACAGCAGGGAATCAATACCAAACCGGCTACAGCGCGGGGACATGACTGATGCTTCTATTCATATAAGGCGCTGTTGCCAACCGTGATGGCGCAATTTATCAAATGGTTAATCAGAGCCCATCCGAAAAGGTATTAAAAGCTGGGAAAGGAAAGAAACTGAACGAATGGCCCGGAAACGTGGTGCCCTTATCCTTATTGTCGGGAGCTTTGTCGGAAAGGGGCAAGTAAAAGACAAGGATCGATAAAGCTTGCGACAAAGATCGCGATAAAGCTTAGAACTTTAGAGATTCTGATGCCGCAGATACCATTTCGGATCGGGTCTAATTTGATCGTCACATTTGCCATCTTAGCCAACGCGAACAATGTGATTGCGCTTCTTGCCGGAGCGCAGCACCAAAAGCGTGCCATCAATAATGTCTGCTTCCGAAATAACCTGTTCGATGCCGCTAACACGGGTATTATTCAGATTCAGTCCACCGCTCTCAACCAGACGCCGCGCCTCGCCACGACTCTTGCACAGCCCTGCTTCTGCAGCCACATTCATGACTGGCACCCCAATGACTTGATCGCGTGTCAGGTCGCTCGAAGGAACATCGGCAAATACGGCCATCAGCTCGTCAGCCCGCAACCCGTCCATCGCTTCGCCATAAAGCACCGATGTTGAACGCTGCGCCACGTGCAACCCCTCCTCGCCATGAACCCTGCACGTCATTTCCTCAGCCAGCCGAATCTGCGCTTCGCGCTTCTCCGGGGCTGCTGCCAACCGTTGCGCATACTGTTCAATCTCATCAAGAGGAAGAAACGTAAACACCTTTAGAAAGCGAATCACATCCGCATCGTCGGTCCGCACAAAGAACTGATAGAAATCAAAATACGACGTCTTCCTGGCATCCAGATAGATTGCATTGCCCGCACTCTTTCCAAACTTCTGGCCACTGCTATCGCAGATCAATGGCATCGTCACACCAAAAGCCTGCTGGTCACGCAACTTGTGAATCAAATCCGTGCCTGCCGTAATATTGCCCCACTGATCCGAGCCGCCCAGTTGAACCGTGCAACCCTCATCATCCAGCAAGCGCAAAAAATCGTATCCTTGCAAAAGCTGGTAGCTGAATTCTGTGAAGCTCATACCAACATCACTCTCCAGCCGACTCCGCACACTATCCTTATTGAGCATTGTGCCCATCCGGAAATGCTTGCCCACGTCACGCAGAAAATCAATAAAGGTAAAGTCCTTGAACCAACTATGGTTGTTCAGAATCTTGGCCGGAGCCTTTACATCCTCAAAATCAAGGAAGCGAGAAAGATTCTCCTGAATACCGTTCAAGTTTTGATCCACCTGATCCGGTGTCAGCAATTGGCGTTCTGCACTCTTGCCAGAGGGATCCCCAATCATGCCAGTCGCACCACCCGCGACGGCGATCACACGATGCCCACAACGCTGAAAATGAGATAGCCCCATAATCGTCACAAAATTGCCAACCTGCAGGCTATCCGATGAAGGATCAAAACCCGCATAGACAGTAATCGGTGATTCCACGGCCTTCTCAATATCGGGAGTCGTGACAGCATCCAGCATGCCCCGCTCGCGTAAGATCTCAATCACATTTTCCATGATCTCTCCTTAAAAAAGGAAGGCGCCCCGAAAACAATCGGGACGCCTTCTCGTGTGTCGCTATTGTGACAATCCCGTTAGTCTTTTTTAGACTCGCCGGGATGCCATTCTTCAAGACCACTAAAGGCCTCATCAAACGCTCCTGCGAGATCCACCATATTATCGCCAGGACGCAAGCCTTCGCTCACCAGATCTTCCTGGTGACGGGCAAACTCATCCTCGGGCATGGTCACGGCCTTGATGCTCAAACCAATCCGGCGCGCAGCCTGATCAATCTTGATGACACGAGCTTCAACGTCCTGCCCAACATCCAGTGCATCGCGAACCTTCTCAATGTGAGCATCGCTGATCTGTGAAATATGAACCAGTCCGTCAACACCCTCTTCAAGCGCAACAAATGCACCGAAGGAAGCAACCTTGGACACGACGCCCTTGACGAGTTCGCCAATTCCATAGCGGGACGTAATCGTGTTCCACGGATCTTCGCTGGCCTGCTTGAGACCCAAGCTGATGCGCTTGTTGTCGGGATCCACTTCCAAGACAACAGCATCTACAGCCTGCCCCTTCTCGAGCATCTCGGACGGGTGGTTGATCTTGCGAGTCCAAGACATGTCAGACACATGAATCATTCCGTCAATACCATCCTCAAGCTCCACGAAGGCGCCGTAGGACGTAAAGTTACGAACCTGTCCAGAAATCCGCGTACCCACGGGATAGCGTCCCTGTACGGTGTCCCAAGGATTCGATTCCGTCTGACGCATTCCAAGCGCAATCTTCTGCTCTTCCTTGTTCACACTCAAAACGACAATGTCGACTTCATCACCAAAGGCGAGAACATCGGATGCACGAGCAATACGCTTCGTCCAGCTGATTTCAGACACATGAACCAAGCCCTCAACACCCTCTTCAAGTTCAACGAAGGCACCATAAGGAACAAGATTGACAACCTTACCACGCAGGCGGCTGCCAACGGGGAATTTATCATCAATGCCATCCCAAGGATTCGTTGTGAGCTGCTTGAGGCCAAGAGAAACACGCTCTTTAACCAAATCAACGTCAAGAATCACAACCTTGATTTCATCGCCGACCTTCACCATCTCAGACGGATGCTTGATGCGACCCCAGCTCATGTCCGTGATGTGTAAGAGACCGTCAAGTCCGCCAAGATCAACAAAGACACCAAAGTCCGTGATGTTCTTGACCGCACCCGTACGCTCTTGACCGGCATCAATGGTTGCCAGGAGTTCACGCTTTTTAACGCGATTACGTTGTTCAATAAGTTCGCGACGCGACAGGATAATGTTGCGACGTTCCTCATTGATCTTCAAAATCTTAAATTCAAATTCGCCGTTAATGAGTCCGTCCACATTGTGAACAGGAACCACATCGACCTGAGAGCCTGGCAGGAATGCATCCACGCCATTCACATCAACAATCATGCCGCCCTTGACGCGCGCCTTGATGACGCCCATGACTGTGCTGCCCTCTTCGCAGGACTTAATGACCTGCTCCCACTGAATTTTCTCTTCAGCTTTTTGTTTGCTGAGAATGACCATACCGCTGTCATCCTCAATCTGATCCAGGAGCACATCGAACTGGTCGCCGACACTTACTTCAGAAAGCTTTGCAAATTCATGTCCATCAATGACACCTTCGGACTTGTAGCCGATATCAACGAGGACTTCATTGCTTCTAACTTCCAGAACCTTGCCCGGCACGATGGATCCCTCAGTAAAGTTCTTGAGGGTTTCATCATACATTTTGGACATCTCTTCGCGCTCGTCTGCACCGAACTGCGTGAGATCAAAATCAATGTGCTTCTTTTTCTGAACCTGTAATACCATTTTGTTTAACACTTTTAACGGGTTGACATATACAGACGATCGTTTCCAATACCCCAAGGCAAGGAACATCTGCACCAATATAAACGCGACAGATTATAGAAAGGCTCCCCCACCCGCAAGCCTCAAAATAAAGAAAAATATAAATAAAAAGCCTTGTACAGAATTTTGTAACATTTTCAGGCCATTGAGAAACATTAAGAGTCGAACGAAAATGGTCGTTTCGGGTATCCGAGTAGCGAGTTGGGGGCCTTGCAAGGCGCAAAACGCTCGGGAAGGGCTATTTCATCTGATATGTCCAGAGCAGGGTGTAGTCGCCTTATCCGTTGCGCTCCACGCAGCGGTTCCAAATTAGGAAATCTTCGAGTTGCGGGAGGGGCTTCGGACATGAA
>CAZNWT010000105.1:0-15709 GCA_964576795.1 uncultured Victivallales bacterium | reverse complement strand
AGCGGCGGCCAACTGCCGCCATCGTCAGCCGTTACTGTGGGGATGCGTGCCCCGTCCCCCTCTACGCAGACCCACAGTCCCGTCTGCCGCTGTCGTCATCTCGCCACCTTTCAAGACCAAGCCCACCACCACCCTTGGAACAAAAAGGAATGCCTCCGGCGGCAACAATCTCCCCCCTTTGGGCCTGTCGCCCCCCAAGGTGCGGGCCCGTTGCCCTTGAGACGGCGGCGGCTCGCGCGCGGGAATCGCCTGCAAGAGAAGGAAGGGGAAGTCTCCCCTTACCCCTCTTAGAGCGCGCGCGAAATCAGCCGCCGCATCCCCACGCAACGCCTCATCAGCAAACCTCAACCCCATCTTGCACGCCAACGCTCATCCCCGGAAATGCCAGACGCACGGCCTGCGCAAGCTGGCCCGCACTGCGGTCGCCGCTACGCAGCTTCGCGGAAATGTTTTACAAAGGTTCCCCCCTGTCCTCCACCGGTCCACAAGTGGCCCGGCGGAGCCTCAACCCCCCTCCAGAAAAGGAAACTCCGTTCCCTCTTCCCGTAAACGGAACCCTTCTCCCATGCCGCCATCGTCTGCGACCATGCCGGAGCGTCCAGCGATCCACGCAATCGTTCCATCCCGCTACGCTCCATGAAAGACAACCAATCTTCGTATCTCCATCCTGTCGATCCCTTTGATCTTGCCGAAACAAAACTCAACCGTATTGCGTTCAAACAGCATCGTGCTACACTCCGAACGAGGAAAAGAAATGAAACTAGAAGTCTACACAAATCCCGTCGCCGAGAAGGTCGACGACAAGTCCGCTGAGCTCATCACAGCGCAGGCCGCAGGCCAACTGGCTGTCGTATCCGACGGCAATGAGTGAGCGAATGGCAATTCGACGAACACTACGCCAAGCTCACCAAGGCCTACCCCCAACATCAAGGCCAGCGAGCGCTCGCCTTTCAAAGTTGGATCATTCAAAAAGTAGCCGGACTTCAGCTCTGTGTTGCAGAATTAGAAAAGCAACTTTCTGAGAAAAAATAGGTTACCGAGCGGTCGCCCCGCCGAATACGGCGTGGCGACCACTCGGCAACCACCCCGCGTCCACTTCCCAGGGCCATCTCCGTCAGCACGCCCCATCCCCACACTTCGACAGATCCCGCAACCCTCTCTGCTATCGACACTTGCAGCTCATCCGAAGAATCGCCCCAACCGTGAGGCGTACCTTCACACAATACAGCAATGCGAGGTCTCAAAATGGTTCCTAAAATGCCATGCAAAAAAGTATTTCACACAGGCATCATTGCTGTTTGCAGTTTTAAATCACGCACCAATTCTGTAAAGTGCCACATTGGCGGGAGGTAATCGTATGGCAGATAAAAGAAAAGGAATTCGCGCTGGTTGGCGCAAAGCGGGGCCACTTTTGCGGTTTGCGTTGACCCTCGGTGTTATCGGAACCGTCGGTACTGGTGCCTTTGGTTTTTGGCAGCTTCTTGGCGCGTGGCGCGAATCCACACATTCACAGCAAGACCGTGATGCAAAACACGGCGAAGCTTGTATTCAACGCGATGAAATGAAGTCTTCCCTTCAGCTTATGGGAGAGGAGATTCTTCTAGCCATTAAGCAGAAAGAACAGAACCCTACCTTTGGTTCTGACTCTCTTCAAGTGCCTGACCACGATCTTCCTCCTGAAATCAAACAGAAGATATCCGCCATTGAACGGTATCTCGCCGAAATCAAGCGAGGCCGTGGCTTCTCTTCGGATGAGTGGTTCATGAAAGCAGTCACAGCAATGGGCCGTGGCGATCATACGGGAGCCCTTGAAGCTGCCACTATGTTGATACAGCTTGTTCCCAACACACCCTGTCACTACTCCAATCGAGGATACGTCCATATGATGACAACCGATTGGCCCTCCGCCATTTCTGATTTTGACATTGCAATTAGCATGGGGGAAAATAGACCTGATATCTTCTCTGCAAGGGGGCTCTGCCTCTTTCGCTCAGGCAAGGTTGAAGATGCCGTGAAAGACTATGATATGGCAATTTCTCTTCAACCCGATAGCTACCAGATTCTTGTAAACAGGGCCATGGCGTTCGGCAAACTTGAAAGGCATCGCGAAGCCATTCTTGATTACGATCACGCTATTGCCCTCAAGCCGAGAGAACCGGGGCCCTACATCAATCGTGGACTGCATTACGAAAAGCTGGGAGATGACGATCGCGCTATAGATGACTTCACAGCTGCGATTCAGTTACAGCCGAATCGAGCAAACACATACCACACTCGAGGTTCTGCATATGCTAGAAAGGGAGCAGTTGAGAATGCTTTGATCGACTTTCGCATGGCCACCCGCATCGACCCCCGTGACTCTCTCAGCTTCCACAACATGGCTGCCATCTACTACAATCTCGAGGATTACCAATCAGCGCTGACAAATGTTTCGCTAGCCATCGACGTTGATGGTCTCGACGCGAACAACCATCTACTCCGAGGAAACTGCCTTTCTCATCTGGGCGAGCCCAAGGCGGCCCTCGAGGCTCTTAATACAGCTATTCATCTGGGTCTTTCGGACTCTCACTTGTTTATCACCAGGGCTTATGTGCTGACTTCTCTCTCCCAGCCACAAGCGGCACTCAGGGACCTTGAACTTGCAGAGCAGCTTGAACCCAATAATGCCCAGATCTTTCAGGAACAAGCTACTGCGTATAACATGCTTGGGGATTTCACCAATGCACTTTTCGCGGCAGAAAGGGCCGTTTCTCTGTGTCCAACTAATCACGATCACCATGTCCAGCAGGCCCATGCACTCGCGGAGCTCGGAGATCTTGACGGATCAATCGCTGCCTATACTCAGGCTCTTTCTCTCTCTAACGATGTCCATTCACTGCGGAATCGGGCCGCTGTCTACGGGAGACGCGATGACTACGCGCAAGCACTAGACGACCTCACAAGTATAGTTTCCACTTCCGTCCGAAACTCTGATGACTTTGATGATCGGGGGTTCGCTCTCACCAAGCTCGGCCGTCTGGATGAAGCCATTGCCGATTTTGATAAGGCTCTCTCCATGAGTTCCACGAATGCAAGCGCGATGGCAAATCGTGCTTTCGTCTACTATCGGCAGGGGGACTTCTCTAACTCTGTCGCTGGCTTTTCTTCGGCACTCACCATTGACCAGACGACATGGTGGTACTTTGCTCAGCGGGGGGCGGCCTACGCGGCACTCGGCAAGCCGGAACAGACCATTTCTGACTATTCGTCTGCTCTGGCGTTGAAGCCTGACAACTGGTCTCTGCTCAACAACCGGGCCAATGCATATTCTGAAATCGAGGCATACGGCAAAGCTCTGGATGACTATGCTAAAGCAACGGCACTTGAACCTGGTGATGCCAGGCCTCTTCTTGGGCAAGCTCATTCGCTCTTGGCATTGGAACGATATGAGGATGGCCTGAGTAGCTGTGAGGAGGCCCTTGCCGTCTCCCCTGAGCTCGCGGATGGCTTTCTTATGCGAGGCTACGGCCTTTCCAAGCTCGGTAGAGTCGAAGATGCGTCTCGAGATTATGTAAGGGCCGTCGAATTGGCTCCAACTGACGTAACCGTTCTTCTATATTCCGCGGAATTCTGGTTGATCGAAGGCTACTCTTCGCGCGCTGCTGAACTGAGCGACCGCGTTCTCACTGCCTCACCGCAGAATGAAGACAAAGCTGTGGCGCTTTGCCTCCGCTCCATTGCAGGGGTCTTGACCGGCAACCTTCCCGACAATCTGGACACCAACCTTGACGAGACCCTTGCCAAGGTGGTTCGACTTCCGCGTGACTTTGATGATCTAGAGGAATGGTGCACTACCGACGCTCTCACTGAAGCCCAGAGGCAAGACGTCGTCGTTCTTATTGCGCCCCTGAAAGCTAAGTCGAAATCTCACCGCGTACGTCATGAATAGATAGAGTATTTTGGGCGGGCATCATCATAGCCAACTCAATTGAGCGTAGAACGCTTCCCTTTCGTGGGACAAATGCGAACGCCTGCGGCGCGCTTTCCGATCTCGCTGCCCAGAGCTGGGTGTATAGAGCAACGGGCTGCCACACCCCATCTATCTTAGGGAGACCCACGTCCCAGCACCTGCTCAAGGAACTTCACGACATACTCCTGCTCACTCTTCGGGAGTTGCTTCACTTGGTCTACGCAGTGGTCGAGTTTGCTTTTCCGACCGGCTTTCTTTGTCACTGGCTGCATGCCCAGCAAATCATCGGTCGTGACTCCCAGAATCGTGGCGGCCTTCATGACGAAGGCGGATTCTGGGTTGTCGGTGCGGCGCTCGTAGTAGCCCACCATCTCACGGGTTATCTCTGCTTTCTCAGCAAATTGCGCTTGGCTCAGGTCGCATTCCTTTCGTAACGCGGCAAGCCTTGCCCCGAATGCGGGGGCCTCTTGCTTTGCTGGTCTTCCTCCTGGCATGTCACTCGTTCCTTATCTGTCAGCTTGCGGTATCGGTTCTCTGGTTCCAACTGGAAGTTAGCATAGCACAGCATTTTCGTTATTCCTATTTCCGAAACAAAATGCTTGCGCCAGTTGGTAAGCTGAGTTACTATTCTATTGCAGAATGATAAGGAGGGTTTCATACAGAGAGACGCTTCGTATAGGAAAAGAAAAGTTGGGCCAGCGGTACAGTCCGGGAAGACAAATCACCGCTGACCCGGTAACAGGACCGAAGTCCCGTCGCTGGTCAAAGTACCAGATTGACGGCCTTGGTCACAAGACAAAGGGGAACCGTCATGGCAAAGCACAGAATCCAGAAGGACAAACGCAACGGGAACTATTTCGCTCGTCTCCATATAGAAGGGGCGCGCAAGTACATCAATCTTGGCACCATTCTCAAGGAGGCTCAGACCGAGCTCTCTCGACTTGAGAAGCGCATTGCACACGGCGAACTCGACACCTCTGGGGCCCATGCCCCCGGTTATGCGCCTACAGTGCTCTGCCCTTCTACGCTCCCCGCTCCCCATCCTGCGCTCCACAGCGACCCGCTCCTTTCGGAGTTGATTGAAGTTCATCTGAAATGGGTTCGGGACAACCTAGCGGAACGCACGTTAGAACTCTATGTCACGTATGAGCATGCGTTTCTCGGTTTCGTAGGCGATATTCGTGTTTCAGCCGTCACACGGTTGATGCTCGAAAATTTCTTTGCATGGAGTAAGGAGAATCACAGCAAGAGCAATAACGGTGGCATCGCCTATATTCGCCACATCAAGAGCATGTTGCTCTGGGGCGAGGAAATGGACGTATGTCCGTGCCCGGTTCGCAAGTTCCCAAAGGCCGCCGAGACACCACCGGAGACAAAGCGCTTTTCGGATGAAGAACTTCGTAAGCTTCTAGGCACAGTCTCGCCGGAGTTCCGAGACTTTCGCGATATGATCGTCTTCGGACTGCACACAGGCCTCCGACCCCAGGAACTCCGTGGCCTGACGCGTTCTCAGCTTCGTGACGAAGGTAATGGCAACTATGCCGTCTTCATTCAGAACCATAAGACCGCCAAAACCGCCCATGAACCCAAACCGCGAAGCGTTCCACTGACCCCGGTTGCAATGGAGATTGCCCTTAGCCAATTAGCTGCGCATCCAATGTCCGAGTTTGTTTTTCTCAACGGCCACGGTGGCCAATACACCAGCAACGTCTTTCGCCAGCGATTTCTTCGTTGGTGCAAGCGTGCGGGAATCAAACCGCGGCCACCGTATGCGCTCAGACACACTTTTGGCTCAATGGAGGCAGAAGCCAACGTCAATCAGACCGTCATCGCCCAGATGATGGGCCATAGCCAGCTCAGCACGACATCTCGTTACATCTCCAACAACGCCGACCACCACCGCAACGCAATCAATGCCGCTGGCTCCCGCATCTCCGAACTTCGCGATGATGGAGGTGACAAATGAGCCATCTTGCCATCATTGCCTTTGTTGGCACGATTGTCATGTGCCCTCGCATCAGCGTCGGGCACACCTTCACTGGCCGCGTCGAGCGCGTCATCGACGGCGACACCATCATAATCCGCGTTGCTTCCGCCTCAACAATCCCAACGAATCGCGCCAACCCTCTTGCTTGCGACAGCTTGCAGAGGGTCAGACTAGCCGAGATCGACGCCCCAGAGTTGAAAGAGCCCGGCGGGCAGGAATCAAAGCAGGCGCTTTCGAACATGATCCTGCACAGGCAGGTGTCAATCACGTGGACTCACCGCGGACGCTACCGGCGAATTATTGGCCAAGTCCACCTCGATCGCCGCTCCATCAACCGGGAGCTGATCGCACACGGATGGGCGGGGCCATATGGGCGGTGAGTGTGAATGTCAGCGTTGCCGCTTCGCTGCTTCCCGAGGTCAGCCAATTGCCCTACGGGCTGCGCAGTTTTTCCATTTCAGCTTTACTTGCCACCCCTCGTGTCCTATATTCTGCCCCAATCTGAAACGGGATTCGATCTTGTATCCGGTCTCATATTATTGACATCTGAATACATTTGGGCAATTAACTCAGTTGGCTAGAGTGCCACCTTCACACGGTGGAAGTGACAGGTTCGAGTCCTGTATTGCCCACCATCTTTCGCTCCTCGGAGCTACGGATGGCAAGCCATAAAACACAGGCCCGCAGCATTCGCTGCGGGCCTTTTTTTTGGTCCACGCCATTCAACACGGCACCCGTCTTTTCTTGGGTCACATTACTCTAGAAGTGCTCGCCCTACTCCGGTCCCGCCCTACAATCACCAATGCGCCACGTTTAACGTTGTGACGCGTATATATATCAGTACTTAGTCTTCACAAGCTATCTGAGAGGTCCACAAGTAATGCGTGACTCCCTGCATCATGAAAGTTTTTCCCGTCCCCCTCGCGTAACCTTTAATCAGGAAGCAGCGCATTACCGGTCAGAAACGATTCCAGCATACCGAGAAGGCGATTCTGCTCACCTGTAAGCTTGAAGTGTGCGAATGCTTCGTCAATCTTCACGACATTTTGCTCAATTTCTTTTCAGCGCGATTTGGGAACCCAGACACCGGGTTCTCTCTAGTGGGTCTCCCTGATACAGACCGCTTCATCCTTCGTTTCATCAGACTCCCAAATCTCTAACATCCGACGGGATAAAGTGACTATTCGTTCTGATGTAGTACTGGGCGAGGGTTTCTCTTCGCTTCGCGTTATTGTCACGCAGAACTACAAAGAGCTTTCGATACTCTCCTGGCGTGGCATAGAAGAGATACATGGCTTCATTCCAGTCCTTCATCTTGGCGCTAGGCATGTTGCCCGTCTCCGTCCATGTATGCGATTTGCATTCTACCAGTATCAATGGCTCCTCGCTGCCAAGATCAAACTTGTTCTGCTTCGTGCCATTGATGCCAATCGGAACAGATACACTACTTGCCAGCGGCACGCTCTTCTTCAAGAAGAACTTCTAAACGCGTTCTTCGAAATCCCGTCCGACATGTGCGTTACTCTTGGTGCCTTTTCGTTGATAAGGTCTGTTCATGCACCCTCCGTCGGCGGCTCGAGGTTGATCCGGAGCTGGTCAGACATCTGCTCAAGGTCTTCCTCTCGCACATGTGCTCGAAGATAGTCCAACATGTCCTCTTGTCGTGGCTGCTAGTGCCCACGAAGCGATTTAAGCGGCTTCCACCTGTTATTGGTCATGTACCACACCTTCGCGAACACGTTGCCAGTATGGGACATCCGATGCGGCTCATAGACCTGAGATATAAGAGTATAGGCGTGATTGATGCTTTTGGCTTCCTCCTCTATCAAAGGGATTGAACATCTACAGGGCAGCAGTTCAGCGTTCTTTGTGCCTCGACGAAGAAGCTGTTGATCCTGACAAAGAATGAAGCGCACCGCGGCACCCACAAGTCCAGTAAGGCCGAATTCGAATGCCTGTCGATACTTCTCCGGCACGTGCTCTGGGTTGATCTGGGCCAGCAGTTCCGTTTCTGCCGGAAGGAAGTGCTCTGTGCGCTCTTCAGCGAATTGCGCCGCTATTTTCGGATCTTCAAACGCGTGTGCCGCCACAACGAGATCACCTATTGTTCCGTCTTTCAAAGCAGGCAGACGGCCTTTTGGGAAAAGGCATGGGTAACCATTTTCGATCTTGACAGGTATCTTGACTGTTCTGCTTTGTGACTCATGGAACATCGTATTCGTTCCTTATTTTCGCGCAACAAATGGACTAGGCATGCCGAATGAACTCACTGCAAGGCTCTGCTTTGCCCTGGTCGCGGCTACGTATAGCAAGGCACGTTCCCTGCCTTCATTTTCGGCAACTTCAAACGGATTATCAGCAAGCATGGCGACACTAAGGGGCACGATGCCGTCATTAACTCCAACGACGAGAACATGGTCAAACTCAAGCCCCTTTACGCGATGCATAGTTGCTAGACGTACCCCCGCTTTTCTTCGATTATCCGAACTACTTCTTCTGATCCTGTACGTCTCAATTCCTTTGCTTGCGAGAGCGCCCTCGTATTGGGCAACGAGGTCATTGGTTCGGGCTACAATGCAAATACTGGCGGGTGAGACTCCGGCATTCGTTAGGGAGGTGATTCGCGTGGTTACGGTCTCGCACTCCTTGACGAAATCGTCGCAAGCACTGATTACTGGCTCAGGGCCCTGGAGAAGCGACTTGTATCCCTTCAAGTCGTCTGACCCACCATCCAGATTGTCGATTTTCCTACCCTCAAGGAGTGCGACAGCCCACTTGCGTGTCTGCTCTGTTGTTCTGTAGTTGGTGCGAAGCTTCTTGCCGCGCCCACGGATATCAATACCGCAGTGACTCAATACAACTTTATGCCCGTATATCCGTTGGTGTGCATCACCGGTGATGAAGATGTCGTTGGGACAGGGATCTACCAATTGTCTAATGAGCCGGAATACCTCAGCGCTCATATCTTGAGCTTCGTCAACGATTACGGCTGCATACGGTGACGCGGCTACGCCTTTCTCAATAATGCTTCTGGCATCTCGTACGGCATCTGTCAGCTCCCGCCACCGGCGCTCGTTAAGTATGGCCCGGTACTCCTCAAAAACGGGCCACACGGCGAGACGGGCCTTTCGGGAAAGCCGACAGCCTCGGCCCGTGCGTTTGGCATGGATGTATGCCTGACAGCTACTTATCCCTTGGGTTTGAATTATCTTCTTCCATTCGTCGCGGTAGAACTGGTCATCAAGCTTCAGATCGGCAGAGGCTAGGTTAAGCGCGTTTTGCCAGGGCTCATCCAGTTCGTTGTCAAATACGATCCTATATTCATAGCCATTCTGATGTAGGAACTGTGACACCCAGGCATCAATATTGATTACCTCAATCTGCCGTAAGGTTGCGGTATCGCAAACACTCTGGATACTCTCTTTGATGTCGGTTGCAAGATTCTTAGTAAACGTCGTAAACAGAATCCGTTTGGCATTGTCAGGCTGCAAGTTCTCTGCAAGCCATTTTGCCCTGTGTATTGCCACCACGGTTTTTCCTGTTCCCGCGCTGCCAAGGACTCGTACGGGGCCGTTGGCCTTCATCTGAACAATCTTGCGCTGCGAAGGGTGCAGAAAGACACGCCACTGCTCCAGTGGGGCTGCCAGCATCTGCTGCAATTCGTAGTCATCGTCCACCAGAACAAATCGGCGCTGCGTGTCTGGGTTATCGAGGGCAGCAGCAAAGTCATCCGTGTTAACCGGCTTGTCAGATGCACGGTCCAGTTCATGTTCAGTTTCTTCCACGCTGTAACCGGCGGCCAACATGATCAATGCCTCATACGCTTCCTGGGGCAACCGATCAGCAGCATCTTCGAGGGCTTCCTCGGAGTTGAGGCTTCGCACCAGGGGAATGACCTCTTCAGGAATTCCGAGACGCCTCAGTTGCCGGTCTCGCACCTTATCGAAGATCCCTACAACAGTACAGGCCTCGGCTGGAGGAATTTCAGTTGTGGCTGTTGTTTCCGTTACTTCAACCACCTGCAGTGCACCAGTATCGGGGTGAATGTTGAACCGGCGCCTGGTGGCCCACTCGTATGCCGCATCATGATTGTCCACCCAAAGCAGCATGTATACATTGCCTTGCGTTGGTTTCAGAACGACGGCACGATACTGTTGATCGACCCGCAATGAATGGATATTCGGATCCAACGCGTTGGCGACCTTCTCGTAGTTGAGACCAGGAGAGGTTGGGTCCGATTTAAACTTATCAATAAAGTTCCGGACGCGCGTCTGTCGGTCTTTGGATATCTTTGAATAGGCTTTTAGGAAGTCCGCGGAAATCGCAACGCGAACCGTCTGTGTTTCAGTATTCATCATTCACCTCGTACATTGTGATCAGCGAGTTTGTCTAACAGCAGGTCTGGAGAGACCACGCAATCTTCAACAAAGAGAACTGTCCAGTGATGAGCCTCAAACACGGAGGCATCGTCCAGTTCGTCCTGCATCAATACGGCGATACGTTCGGTTGGCCAAGCAAGCTCCGCCGTGGCGATAACCTCGCCTTGAGGCCCTTCCAGTTCAAACCCAGGCTCACAGGAGTCTCTCTGTGCTTGAAGGAGTCTTTTAATAATGGGATGGACTTCTGGAGCGGTAAGCAGGCTCAGCTCATCGTTCATAGCCTGTAGATCAGCAACACTATCCGGCACTGCACTGGCCGGCGGCAATGCCGGTATTGCAGTATACAGATGCTCCATAAGCCCCTGCGTGGTAACAGCCTGCATTGACGGGAAGAACTGGAGCAGGTTTGAGAGATGAAGAAAACCGTTCCACGCAGCCTGAAACCCTTCGCTTTCCGCTAAATCGTTGTCATCAAACAAGCGCAACACCACGCTGCAGTCCGCCATTTTCATCGCTCGTATTGCATTCTTGTGCCCGGCCACCGCCATGGCAACCTGCGGCCTACCCACTGCATCTTGCAACAACCACGAACCTGAAAGGTATGCTCCATCCTCTGTCGGGGCCGACACAGGAAACGCAAGATCGCTCCACGAGACATCCATCAGAAGAGCGTCAACAGGACGCTCAGAAGTTGGAGCGTCGCAGTAGCAGAGCCGCGACCGGTCGTGGCTAATTCCCAATGCAAACGAAAGAACACCCCATGCGTCAACAGCTGGGTTGTACAAATATGCCATAAGACCGGCAAAGGCATTTACGTCAATCGTTTCCTGCAGGGCCTTTGTACCGTATTCGTCATCATAGGCGCTGAGTAATTTCTGAACCGACGTCCGGTGCGCCGCAGTAAGATTTGTAAAGGCTTGCCCGCTTGTCGCCTTGAACTGACTCTCCACATCCTGCCACGTCAGCGACCAAACGCGGTATTTACCCGACTTGATCAAAGCCATACGCTGTGCCATGTCATGGCCAATCCGCAGATTTCCAGCTGTCACGTCAGCGTGATAACGGAACCCATCAGTGAACACGGCAACGGGCAGACCATGCCCTGACCGAACCGGATAGAAGACGAAGTCTGGCTTACTCGGAACAGTCACCCCATTTGCCTCGCCAAGCTCAACTTGCGGTTCAATCCGATAGGATGTACTTGCCAGCTTCAGGAACCACCCCGGCTTCCCGTTTACCACCTCTTTTGTCAGCTGGACTGGCTCTCCTCCTGGTTTCGAGCGTCGCAATGCTTCCATAAACCGGGCTTCCAGCTCACTGTCAAACAGGACATTGACGGAGATATTGCTCACCGAATCGATCTCGATAATCTCATCTTTTTGTTCCAGAATCGCAGTCAGCATCGAGATGGCTTCAGTGCGAGATATATCTTCCATATCCCGACTAACTCGGAAAGCGTAAAGGCAGTGATAGCAACCATCTTTGGTCGGATCTTCCTGGCAACGACAAGCGGTCAGTTTCGCCAGGGCCGTCTCCAGAAGCTCCATCATGGTGGTGCCTGACTTTGCCAGCTCCTTCAAGTAGCCAGTCCCACCAGGGACGCGATCGTAAAGAACCAAAAACTGTTTTTTTATCTGACTGTCCTTGACGGGTTCCTCTACGATAGCAGTTTCCAAGTGCTCGATGCTTCCCCTGAACTTCTCCTTGAGACCCAAATATAGGGCTGCGATAAACGAGTTCAGTTTTATCGACACCCCGAACGATGTCACAGGTAGCAGAATGCGCACAGCTTCCGAAGAGAACTGCCGGTAAAGGTACAGAAAATCTAGAAACTGATCATCTGATTGCGTTCCATGATAGCGACATGTCAATGCGTGCTTAAACTCTTTCTGGTGGTCTATTTTCACCTTGCCGCACCCCTTGCAGATGGCAAAACCTTCTGCCGGCACTTCACGTCCGGCGATCTCGATGGTCTCCCCAATGCCAGTCTGCTGACCAAAGTTGATTTCACGGAACTCTGCCTTACGCAGGAACTCAAAGCCGAAGGGTAGCTCGTCACCCTTTAACCGGTATGCTTTCTCTACATATTGGGCCTCGGTTTCAACAAGCATATGCTTGTTATAGAATTCGGGTTCCCTCGCATCGCTACTATCGTCCACCCGGCTTGCTCTGTCTGAGGTAGTGGCCTCTACCTGACGAAGGCGAACCATCTGACGTTTCTGACTCTTATCGCCCCACATGGGACTTCCACACTTTGGACAAGCGGCTTTATCTTGATTCAACACCTCTTTCACAGCGTGTGCACACCGGTTACAAAAACGCCACTCTTCCGTCTCAGACAACTCCAAGTTGACTCGGTCAATCTGAACCTTACGCTTTTCTGCGTAAAAGCTGTTTGCGGGGGCCAGTTCGTGAATAGCCGTGCCAGCAGAGCGCTCGTATTCAAATATCTGCGTCTCGTATTTGCCATGCTTGTCCGGCACTTTCTTCTTTCGATAAATGATGGAACGCAGCAGTACACCAGCTTCAGGAAACGCATAGTTTGGCAACAGTCCCTCATCGGTGAAGAAGTTGAAGGTTTGCTTGCTGGTGATAGTGCCAATGATCTTGTTCAGGGCAGACTTCTCTGTCTTCAGACCATCAATCTCCTCGGCCGTGTTCTTGTCCTGCGCTGCAGACGCTTCTTTCGTCTTGATAGTCTTGTTAACCCGCTGCACGCGGCGGCGCAGGTTTTCCCGTTCCTTCTCAAGACCGCCAAGTCGGCTCACCACCTTGTATTCAAGGCTTTCTTTGTCACCTGCATCTCCTTTGACAAATTCTGTCAATCGCGAACGCGAATCTTCGGTCAGAGCATCATCAAATATCTGAATAAAGCGGTCGATCAATGCAGTGCGGTGGGTGTCAATATGAGCCAGCCAGTTGAAAGGAAAGACCCCCTTGTCACCAGACTTCTTCAGATTACTCAACACCTGCCCCATCCGTTGCGGCAACTGTGCCGCCTGCACGCCGCTTTCAACCCATCTGTCAAAACAGAACCCGACAAACTGTCGTTCCAGCACGGCAGGCGCATTCAGAAACACACCTGGTGTCGTCACGGCTCCAGACAGCATTTCCTGTGGTTCCGCATAAAAGTAGAGATCGTGTGGCTTTCCTTCGGCCATAGTGAAGTTAAAGGCATTACCGTCGCGTCGCCCCGCACGACCAACACGTTGCAGGTAGTTTGATTGGGTGGGAGGGACGGAACACAGCAAGACCGTTGACAAGTCGCCGATGTTGATCCCCATCTCCAGCGTAGGCGTACACGAAAGGAGGTTTTCTGACGCAGGCTTATCCTGCTGAGTGAAGCGCTCCTCTAATGCCTCTCGGTCTTCTCGATCCAGCAACCCCGTGTGCTCGGCAGTGAAGATGCGATGCACCTGTCCACGGGAATAGAGCTTGCTGTAGTAGTCATCCTTTTTTGGCTGTAGGACGTACCGTCCCTTGCATCTGAATCGACGGCAAGGCATCTGTGAAACATAGGCCCGCTCCTCGCTCGCTGCGGAAGCTAAAGAACCGCAAGCATCGCAGAAATACTGATCAACGCTACTGCTGATCATCAGCCCTGCAGGCTTCAGTGCCCATACGGGATGACTGAGTTCCGTGTACTCAGTCATGAGGCCATGAGAGATCAGCTGGCCCAATGTCAACTGGTACACCTGTTCCGCAAAGGCGGCTATCTGTGGGTTCAGAGGACCCAGAACCCGAGACAGCCAATCCTCGTACCAACTAACCGATGCGCCCGACGCGGTCACGGCATCAAATCGCTGCACGCCTCGCTTTGTTGTCAGCAAACCTGGAGCGCGTGATTGCTTTCCAAAATTCGGCATGAAGGGCAGTTTTGATAGCATGAATTCCCTGCCCCACGACTGAATATAGCCGCCCAGAGCTGGATGATCAACGGCACCTCGTATACGCAGTTGTGCTATAAAACCAGCGAGAAACTGAAGCACCACATTATCCGTCAGGTCGCTCCATCCCCCAATCTCATTTCGTAACAGTACCACCAGCTTTTCCGATACAGCGTGCAGCCGGTCTGGGGCTGGAAAAGCGATGGCGCACCCCGTTTTCTCCAGTGTGCGGCCAATTCGCGCTGTGAATCCAAATTCACTAAGAATTTCCCACCCGATCCTCTTTTCAACATTCTCAACAAGGGGCGATCCATCCGGTATTTTTCCACTCTTTACGAGTGCATCATAGTCCTCAACCCAAGCCATATTGGGTGCCAGAAATGTTGCGACGTAGTCGGGCAACGGCAACTGGGTTCTCCAATGCTGCACGAATTTTTCCGGTAGTTGCGCCAGGGAGACTGGCGCGTTAATTGTCTGAAGAACTCGCTGTATTGCCGTACGGAAATTGAATCTGTATGTCCGGGCCGCAAAAAAGCCCGCCCGGTGTGATGCATCCTGTACTGAATCGGAAAATGCCAGCAGCTTCTTATCATTGGTTGAGTAGTAAGTGGAGTTAAACAGCTGCCCAATCACGACGGCCAACAGACTTGCCGCTCTGCTACCCACAATGGTCAGGCCATTACGGGCGTGACAATAGGGGCAATTATGCGTCCCATATACATGATCATTAGCGCCTTTCACCCGTTCATTATAGATTTCCACCGCCAACAATCGCTCAGTAGAGCCACATGAGGGACAGCGTTCGGGGGGCTTACCAACCCCGGTATGCAGACAGGCCCCGCACAAGTAATGGCCGAACTCCGCCTGATCTTTTGGCTGCGCATCGAGCTCGGGAAAGATGAAGTGGATCGTTGGGCTTTTATTGAAATAAGCACGGTAGAATTGCTGTAACTCAGAATCGAATCGGTCATCGTTCTGTCGCTTGATGGCTGACCAGCCCATTGCACCACACTCACGACAATGCACCAATGGCAGATGTTTCTTTAAGTCATCCACGGGAAGATCATCGGAAAAGCGAATCTGTGGCGGCACGCTAGCAGAACACACAAGGCGTCTCAGTTCTCGCATCCACAGTTGGATCCGCACATTCAAGAAAGGCATGAGGACATCACCTACGCGATTCTGGGCAGCAGACACGAGAGCAAGCAGGCTGTTGATTAGAAGATTCGTATATTCCGCATCTGCATTTTTCAGACTCGGCTCGATCCGGCGAATCCGCGCTGTAATCTCATCAATGGATAGTGTCTGATTGCTGAGCACGAGAACCAGATTTCGGAAGAACGCGTGCTGCATCAATTGGGAGCCTAGTTCCACTTTCCACGACTCGTCCCCCTGTTCAACATCTACGTCGAACCACAGCTTCACCTGCGCGGTCACGTACGCCTCAAAGCCAGCGTAACCGTTCACGGGGTAGCAAATCAGAAATAGCGTAGTAGTGCAAGTGTTT
>CAZNWT010000104.1:0-15809 GCA_964576795.1 uncultured Victivallales bacterium | reverse complement strand
TTTCCTCGCGACAGGATCAGACCCCCGGCATTGCCGCCTATTTGGAACCGCTGTACGTAAACCGTCGACGTCACGGTGAATTCTGGTATTGTCGTATTCTGCTGGCAAATGGTGAAGTGGCTTGGACATCTCCTATTTGGATGGATTAAACATGCGGAAGCGAGAAATAGGTTTTTTGATAGGGAGCTTGGTGTTGTGCTCCGTTGTGGCTTTCTTTATCCAATGGCGTGGCGCGTGGCGCTCGAATAATTTTCTGACACCCGAGGAACGCGAATGGATCAACGGGCACTATCGCGGTATCGTGGTTGCTCCTGACCCACGTTGGAACCCTGACACGGCTATCCCGCAGCAGCAGATCTATCAAGGGTTGACCTCCGATTTCATGGCGTTGGTGGAGCGAAAGCTTGGTATACATTTTTTGCGGCTGTATGCCAAAACATGGGATCAAGTGTTGGCTGCCGAAAAGCGTGGTGAAGTCGATATCCATCCCGTTCTGGCGCACTCTAAAGCGCGCTCCAAGGAATGGGTCTTTACTGATCCCTACATTCGTATTCCCATGATTATTGTAATGCGTGACTCGCTAAAGGACGCGTTCAGCCCGGATGTGATGTCGAGCCTGAAGATGGGGGTTGGTCGGGGGTATGGTATTGACGCTTTTGTGAAGGAGCACTGTGTGGACTACAACATTGTTCCTGTTGAAAGCGATCGGTTTGGCCTGATCAAAGCGGCAATGGGGGAGATTGATCTGATGATCATCGACCTGGCTTCTGCTTCGTACTACATAGAACAAGAGGGCCTTACAAATTTGCGGTTGGCCGCCACTATGGGCTCGCTCTATGAGTTCAGTTTTGCCACGCGCCGGGATAATCCCGTGCTGAATCGAATTCTAAACAAGGCGCTCGAGCAGATTACGCGTGAAGAGCGTCGTGCGATCTATGACCGCTGGATTGTGTTTGATGATAAGCCGTTCTACCGGAATCGTTCTTTCTGGTACTCGACAGGATTAGCGTTCTTTACGGTGATCGTGATTTTGACGGTGATCCTTTTTTGGAACATGACGTTAAAAGTGGAAGTGAATGCGAAGACACGCGAGCTCCAAAAGGCCCGTGATATGCTGGAAGATCGAGTTGAGGAGCGTACGCAACAACTCGCGGATGCGAACCAAGCATTACAACGGGAGATCGAAGAACGAGCCAAGATGGCGCATGACATTCTTGACATCAGCGGTAGCGAACGTGCTCGCATTGGGCGGGATCTTCACGACTCTATTGGCCAGGAGATGGTCGGTGTCACATTTTTGAGCCGGGCGCTGCAAGCGGATCTGGAAGATGAGCGGCCTGAGGATGCGGTGCGGGTGGCTCGGATTGCTGACTGCGTGGAGGGGATAATTGTCGGCATGAAACGCATTGTGCGGGGGTTGCTTCCGGTTGATATCATGGACAAAGGGTTGGTGGTGGCCTTGGCGCAGCTTGTGCGTGAGGCCGAGGCGATGTACCATATCACGTGTTGCTTCACGTGTGAAGATGAGGAGTCTTGCCGCATTTCTGATAATGCATTGGCGACGAACATCTATCGTATTGCACAGGAAGCGGTTGGTAATGCGGCAAAGCATGCATCGGCAAAGACGATTGAAATAGAGCTGCGAGTAGAATCTGGGAAGGGTGTTCTGGCCGTTCACGATGATGGACAGGGCATTCAGCGTAAAGAGGGTCATACCGGAATGGGACTCAGAATCATGCGCTATCGGGCTGAGCTTGCGGATGGGAATTTGTCGATTCAATCCAATCCTGAAAATGGTACTACTGTGGTGTGCAACTTTGATCCCAGATTGCACCTGGATAGCCAAGATTTAGTATGAATGGAATTGATGCAATTGGATTTGCATCGAAAGGAGATGTTAGCGTGGAGGGTGAAATAGCGGCAACGGATGAAATCGGGAGCGAGGCTTGTCGGCGTATTGTGCTTGTGGATGACCACCCTATTGTGCGGGACGGATTGATCCAGATGTTTTCCCGGCAATTAGATTTGTCTGTTTGTGGTGAAGCCAGCAGCGCCGAAGAGGCCATGAAGGTTGTTACGGAATTGAAGCCTGACCTCGTGATTGTCGATATCTTCCTTGAAGGGGTCAACGGAATTGAACTCACCAAGATGTTGCATGAGCAGGATGCTGCGCTTCCGATTTTGATTTTATCCATGCACGACGAAGGGCTGTATGCCGAGAGAGCCATTCGCGCGGGAGCCATGGGGTATGTGATGAAGCAGGAGGCCTCGCGAACGGTGCTGGACGCGGTTCGTGCCGTGCTGTCTGGCAAGCGGTATGTTAGCAGTCATGTTGGTCAAATTCTTGGTGATCAGTCCGTGGATTCTAATGGGACACAGTCCGATAGTGCCATTGCCCGGCTAAGTCCCCGCGAACTGAGTGTCTTTAAGTGCATCGGAGAGGGCAAAGACCGAAGCACGATTGCCGAGGAACTCGGCATTAGCATCAAGACAGTGGAAACCCACCGCGCAAGTATTAAGTACAAACTGAATGTACGCAGCGCCGCAGAGCTTCAGCAGTGTGCAACTCGCTGGGTGGAAGAAAAGCCGTAGGCGTAAGCGACTACTTGTTGGATGTTGTTTGTTGGGCGTTGAAAATGGCAATCACCTACACAAAGTAGTGAAGAGTTCACGGCTGTATTTGAAAAACTTTATGACCGATAGTTCGGGGCTTCCTTCATGATTTTTACATCATGAGGGTGCGCCTCGTGCAATCCTGCTGAAGACACGCGCGTGAACTTGCCATTGGTTTGTAGCTCTGCGATGTTGCGGCATCCGCAGTAGCCCATGGAAGAAGTGAGCCCCCCGCAGAATTGTGTCATCACCTTCTGCACCGTTCCTGCATAGGGTACGATGCCCTCGATTCCTTGTGGTACAAGATCGTCTGCATCCACATCTGCCTGGTTGTAGCGCTCGCGGCTTCCTGATCCCTGCTGCATAGCCGAAAGACTGCCCATGCCACGATAGACGACATACTGGCGTCCCTGATGGATGATCTTCTCTCCGGGACTTTCCTCTGTCCCCGCTAGAATGGATCCCAGCATGACGGTGTCGGCGCCTGCCACGATGGCTTTCGGGACATCGCCAGAGTGGCGGATGCCGCCATCAGCAATGACAGGAATCGAGCCTTGTAGTGCGGACTGGGCTGCATGAATCGCAGTGATTTGAGGAATCCCAACACCACAGACCACACGAGTGGTGCAGATGGATCCAGGGCCAATGCCAATCTTGACGGCGTGGGCTCCAGCATCACGCAGGGCCAGAGCGCCATCGGCGGTGCCGATATTGCCGGCGATGATATCAATCTCGGGATAGTGTTTGGCAATCCATCGGGTCATATCCATAACGCCTTTGGAGTGACCATGTGCGCTGTCGACTACGATGACATCGACACCCTCTGCCGCCAATGCTTCGACACGACTTTCGTTATTTGGGCTCACGGCGGCCCCGACGCGCAGTCGATATTTGGAGTCGCGATTGTAGAGGGGTTTGACGTCGCGCACGAGGGTGCTCACATCACTGAAGCTATAGAGTCCGACCAGTTTGCCTTTTTCTACGAGGGGCAGTTTTCCAATCTTATTCTTCATCATGATTTCATAGGCAGCCTGTTGATCGGTATCTGGTGCTGCAGAAATTACGTCCCGGGTCATAACATCACTGACGCAAGCGAACTCATCTTCCGAGTATTTTATATCGGTGGATGTTAGAATGCCGGCGATATTGCCATCATCGTCAAGAATAGGAAACCCGCTAAAGCTGAAATTACGGCTATTCCGTCGTTCCCGTACGGTTTCGAGCGTGTCTGATGTGCGAAAGGTGATGGGGTCACGGATTAATCCATGCAGGTGGTGCTTTACGACGCCGACTTGACGGGCCTGCTCTCCAGCACTTAAGTTCTTGTGGATGATCCCAATGCCCCCCAGCAACGCCATCGAAATGGCCATATGGGATTCTGTCACCGTGTCCATTGCCGCACTAAGAAAGGGCATATTCACATCAATACGAGAGGTCAAACGACTGCGGATAATGGCCTCGTCTGGCAGAAAGTCCGCATATTGCGTAATCAGCGAAACGTCATCAAACGTCAGCCCCTGAAAGGGGAATTCAGCCATAAATTTGGATACAAAATCATTAGTTGCCATCGTTCTACTCCTATTCCACCTCTTGTTGGGCTTGTTGCCCGTAGACTTATATGCCGAATTCGCGACCATTCCAAGCCGAAAAGACTGAAAAAGTTTAGATTTTCGTTCTACCGGTATCAAGATGATGCCTGAACTCTGAAACGTATCTCAGAAATGCGCGATTCCAAGACGTGACATTGGCCTCACATTCCACGCCCGCTCTGCTGCCGCAACTACCTCTCCGACTATCCTTGCCGGATTTCCCAACCTGGGTTTATACGCAAAACATTAAATATATTGATGTACGATCGGATATTGTAATACGTACGTACGTTTTGTATGGTTTATGCAAATGGAGGTGACGATATGGCAATTACGGCATCACAATTGCGTCAGAATGTTTACCGACTCTTGGATGAGACACTTGCGACTAGGAAACCGCTGGAAGTGCGACGGAAAGGCCACACGCTGAGAATTGTTGCAGATCCGGCCCCCAGGGGGAAGTTGGAGGCACTGGTTCCGCACGACTGTATCAAGGGTGACCCTGAGGATCTTGTCCATGTTGATTGGAGCGACACTTGGGATGCAACAGGGGGCTTGTTGTGATCTATCTCGATACGCATGTAATTGTCTGGCTCTACGCAGGGCAGGTGTCGAGGATTCCGCAAACTGCGCAGTCGATGATCGAAGAGCAAGATGTTTGCATCTCACCTATGGTGGTTCTTGAACTGTCGTATTTGCATGAGATCGAACGTTTGTCTGTGGATGCGCCTGTCATTGTCGAATCATTGGAAGCATCGCTAGGCCTTTGCGTTTGCACGATGCCGTTTCACCAGTTGGTAATGGAAGCTGCGGCGCAAAAATGGACGCGCGATCCCTTTGACCGCATCATTGCATCCAACGCAATCTGTGCAGGATCACCATTGCTGACCAAGGATGCCACAATTCTGGCGCACTGTTCGACCGCTACATGGTACTAACAGACAAACCGTAGAATCTGTAAATACGGGAACAAGATGGGCCTCTTGAGCTCGCAGGCTCCCTTAAATTTTTCGGGTGTTAGAGTAGATCAGATCCAGAAGAACCCACCCAACCCTTCCAATAGTTGTGCCATTTGGCATTTCGGATCACGCAAGGCCCGTGTGATCTGTCATCCCGAGGTAAAATCTGTCATCCCGAGCTTGTCGAGGGATCTCAGGTTCCCAGTAATGCTTGAGATTCCTCGGCAAGCTCGGAATGACAATAGCCACTTTGGTTGGTCCATGTTCACGACCTTTCAAAGCCATATGGCATAAGCGAGGAGGGGAGCTTCCACTCAAAGTTCCCCTCCTGGGAGGGGCCAGGGGTGGGTTTCTCAAGGGGTACTCTCAAATAAGGATTCGGATGTGCTCCAAGATTTTGAGGATAATTGGATTGATCTGGATGGCCTCATCCAAATCAAGTTCTTCATTGATGATCCCCGACATCAGGATGATGCCCAAAATCTGTGACGCGTTTCAGAAATGCGCAATTACGGAACCTGACATTCGGCATCAGATCTCCGATCTCTCTGCTCTCTCCGTTTCCCTCTGTTCAAACAGTCCTTCGCATGGCAGATTTACACCAAGATGAATTTTGGCCGCGTGTGGGAAATACAGTCTGGAATGGCAGGCCGGAAGGATGAACGATGAAAGTGATTGTTGATGACCGAGAGCCAGAGGACGGCCCGCTGCGATACTTGCGCACGATGCCGGATGTTGAGGTGACCGTTGGACGGCTTGAGGTGGGGGATTACTGCATTGACGACAGATTTGTGGTTGAGCGCAAAACCGTAGCGGATTTCTCTGCGTCTGTATGCGATGGCCGTTTTTTTCGGCAGGCATGCAACCTTGCGTCTGCGGCTCGCCGTTCTGTATTGATTCTTGAGGGATCCTCGCAAGCATCATCGCTAAGTCGTGAGGCGTTACAGGGTGCACTCATTACGCTGACTCTGATTCTAGGCGTGCCGTTGCTGCGCTCTTTCGATTCCGAAGAAACAGCAAGATTGATGTGCTACGCATCCCGGCAGCTGTCTCGCCACGTTCGTGGTGCTGTAAGCCGACATGGCTATCGGCCCAAGGGCAAACGCAAGCGGCAGCTGCATATACTCCAGGGCCTCCCTGGAATTGGACCCACCCGAGCAGAGTGGCTTCTTGACGCATTCGGAAGTGTGGCAGACGTTTTCGCAGCGACAGAAGAAGAACTAGCAGCCCTCGACGGCTTCGGTGATACCACTGCCAGCAAAATTGCCTCAACCATCCACGAATCTCATGCCTTATACCTGTAGGGCGGTTTTGAACAGGAGGTAACAAAGAGAGCAGAGGGGTAGTGCGAGATTACATCTCGCTCTTATCCGGCAGAGCCCTTGGTCATTTTAATCACGGTCCCCGTGTGTAAGTTTCCTGTGATGGTGTTGAAATGATGCAAGTGTCTTTCTTGTAGCGAGTTGCAAACGGGGGCCGTCTCCCGTCGGCGGGGACTGTCTGTTGCCAGGGGATCGTCGTATGAGCGGTGACGAGTATCGACCAGGAATCGACATTTTCCACCGATTCGGCCCGGACGAACCCGGGTTTGGTGTGTAGCAGCCCGTCAGTCTTTGAAAGACTGCTTTGGTGTTTGTAGGTTGCATGAAATGCTCGCAGTCTGACGCCAATAAGGGATAGTATCCTGCATGCCTTGGCCCCCGAAAAATATTGAAGCCCTCCTCCATCCCATCCGAAGACTAAAGCACCGCCTCGGGCCGTTGTGGTGGTATAGTTCCTTGATGTTTGCGGTGTCCCGGGTGGGGGACGTTGTTGGGCTGTACATCGGGATGTTCCTTGTGCCTGCGGTCCTGGCGCCGGAAAAGTTGGGGGCTGTGCTTCCTCTCGTGAAATTTGGGTTGCTCGTTGCTGTTCCTCTCGGGGTCGTTGCGCGAACAGCGATGAAATTCATCAGCACGCTTCTCGTGAAGGAGGAGCATGGGAAAATCAAAGCGATCCTGCGGGATCTTGCTGTGCTGTCATGTGGTGTTTCCGTCCTGATTGTACTGCTGATGTGGCTGGGGTGGGGATTTGTGGAGCGTAGACTGAAGGTCGACGACGATCGCATCCTATGGCTGCTGGTTGCGACTGTTGTCCTGACATGCTGGAGCCCACTGGCGCAGAGCGTATCTCAGGGGTTGAAGCACTTTTACCGTTTAATTTTGGCTCGGATGCTGGGGCCGATCGGGCGCCTGGTTGTTGCAGTGTTGCTGCTCCAGCAACTCCAGATTGTTGGTTACCTGCTTGCAAATCTGGCCGTGATGGGGGTCACGCTGCTTTTGCTTGGTGAAGGGCTGACTCGCTATTTTCGACGTGACGTCCCGACATCTGATTACCGGGACTTACTGCCGGAGATGATGCGGTATGCGGTTCCCATAGGGCTTATGACATTTATGATTAGCCTCCAACTGACGGTTGAACCGTGGGTCGTGCGTCACCGTCTTCCCGCTCTCGACTCCGCAGGTTTCTACGTAGCCGCCATGTTCGGGAACATTCCTCTCTGGGTTGCACCTGCGATGACACCATTTCTGTTTCCGCTAGTCTCGGAGCGATTCGAACGTGGCGAGTCGACACGGAGGTTGCACCTACAGGCCATGCTGTTTGCGGGGATCATAGGCGCTGCAATCTCTGTCGGACTACTACTGTTTGGCGACCGACTCCTGTCACTTCGTGACGCATGGGCACAGTACCGCGAATACGCACCGTATATGTGGCGGATTGCGTGCGTAACCACTCTCGATGTCCTCTTCAGTTGTCACATGATTCATGAGAGCGCATGCCGAAAATTCACGTTCCTCCGCTACCTGTTGCCGCTCATTCTGGGCGAAGTCGCCCTGCTCTATATCCTGATGGGGTGGGGGGCGTTGGAAGGCATCGTGCCGTCGAACGCCTGGCAGTTTGTGAACAGCCTCTTCTCCCTGAATCTCGAGTTCGTGATCAACTTCATGCTGGGAGCCCGGCTTCTCATGGCCGTTGGCGTGGTCTTGGATCTGATGAGGGGCAGGCCTACCAAGCCTTCTTTCGCGTCAGCTTGATCTGGATGAACAGCAGAATGTAGGTAACGGTTGACAGGAAGCACATGGGTGCGTGAAGAAGCCAGAGAAGTTCACGATGCTTCACCGCCTTTACGACCGATCTACAGAGCTGCGGAAGGATTAGCAGATTGAGAAAAGCTGCCATTTCCATGCTCTTCCCCGTGTAATCTACCCAGTTCTTTGTGGTCTTGCGTCTGGTCATGAACTTAGAGCCGATCTTCATCCGCTTGCGCACGAACTGTCCCAATGATCTGATGTGATGGTGATAGACACCATACCCGTCGATCATACACATCTTGTCATGCCCGTTGATCACTAAGTCGGGAAGAATGGTGCCTTCATGGAACTGGTCACGCTCAAGGTAGGGCTCAACGTATTCTCTGCGGAGGAAGAGCATGCATCCATAGCCAGGATCAAGATGCAGTTTCCTGTACACTCTCCCCTCGGACTCCTTTGTCCCAATAATCCGTGGTCTGCGAGCGATGGTCTCTCCCATGGGGTCGGTGTAGTGTGTAACGGAAAGGTAGTTGTTGACGACTGATCCGCCTGGGATTTTCAAAAAATGTGGTTCCACGCCAATAATATCGGGGAAGATCTCAAATGCCTTAACATACGCCTCCAAAGCATCAGCCTGGACTAGCTCCTCGTCACAATCCAGCAGACAGAGTAGATCTCCTTTTGCCTCGCGAAGCGCAATTGCCTTCCCAAACTCAGCGACCTTACGTTCATTGGCAAGTATCGTCAGCGAGATGTCATGCTCTTCTCGCCACTGCTCGATTAGCGACAGCGTTCCATCCGTGGACTTGGCGTCAGCTACAATTACCTCGATATTGCTATGAGGGTAAGACTGGCAGGCAATACTCCCCAAGCACTTTACAACGTGCCGCTCCTCATTCAGAGTCGGGATAATGAACGACACCTTTGATATAGGACGACTCGCCATCGAAACTCCTGCCCTTCCAAACTATATTCTTAAATACCCCAAATACGAATGAGTAGGGATAAGTGCCGAAACCGACGGGAAGTACGCGCCTACGGAAACCCGACTGCCGTATTTGCCGCAGCAATGCTAACCGACGTCGGGTTTCGATGCAAGATACAAGGAACAGTGATAGGAGTGACGCATTGCGCCACATTAAATGCAACAGAAGCAAAAAGTTGAAGGATGTGAGAAAAGGGTGGTTCGCCATAATTGATGCTACCGAAGGAAAGGGAGCGTTGAATCATGGTGACACAATCGAAAAGAGAGTATTTGGCAAAGATTAAGGATCGCTATAGGCATGCGGACAAAACCGGAAAAGGACACATACTGGACGAGTTTTGCGAAGTGTGCGGGTATTACCGTAAGCACGCGATCCGACTGCTCAATCAAGATGGGAGAAGGAAGAAGAAAAAGCCGGGGCGACCGAGCAAATACGGTCCAGATGAAATCCGAGTGCTCACAACCATCTGGCTGGCTTCCAATCGGCCGTGCGCATCACGGCTGGTGGGGATGATTCCTCTATGGCTGAGGGACTACGAAAATGAGCATGGCTATTTGGATCAGATGGCCAAAGAAAAGCTCCTGACGATCAAACCACGAACCTTGGATCGGTTGCTACATCATGTTCGGAAAAAGCACGGCACACGAGGGCTATCGGGCACAAAGCCTGGCTTATATCTCAAGCATTCTATTCCCATCAAGATCAGCCATTATGAGGTCAAGGAGCCTGGGTTCATTCAGGCTGACACCGTGGCTCATTGCGGAGGATCTCTTGAAGGAGAATTCGTATGGAGCCTTACATTTACTGATGTATTCACGGGGTGGACTGAAAATGGAGCTGTTTGGAACAAAGGGCAATATGGTGTTCACCAGCTATTAAAAACCATTGAAGAGAGTCTGCCCTTCCGTATGCAAAGCTTTAATACTGACAATGGAGGAGAGTTCATTAATCACCATCTTCACAGTTTTTATCGTGATAGGCCTGTGCCTGTTGAAGTAACCAGAGGCCGCCCGGGCAAGAGCAATGATAACCCTCATGTGGAACAGAAGAACAAGACGCACGTTCGTCAGCTCCTTGGCTATGGCAGAATAGAGCAGCAGTCGCTGCTCAAAGAGATCAACGAACTCTATGATGCATCCAGCTTACTCAACAACTTCTTCTGCGCTAACCGACGGCTTATCTTTAAGGAAAGGCGAGGATCACACTACTACAAAAAATATGACAAGCCTGCTACACCATGCCAGAGGCTCCTTAAATCTGAAACGCTCAATGAAGCCCAGAAAGTACATTTAACTGAAATGATGACAACCTTGAACCCATACAAACTCAGCAAGCTGATTGATGCAAAACAACGCTCAATCTTGAGGCACGTCCGGTAGCATCAATTATGGCGAACCACTTTTCAACTGGACTAGGTCACGGGAAGCTTCGGTTGCATTCTATTCTGGCGCACCGCGAGTGATAGGACAGGATGACACCCACACAATACGCGGTACACACATCGGGAAAGGCGCAACTCGGACTTGGCAAAGCGACGCGAAGTGCTTAAGGTGTCTCGCATGAACAGCTCACCACTTTGTGTCGCAATTATACCAGCCCGCGGCGGCTCTAAAGGTATTCAACGCAAGAATTTGCATCCTTTCAAGGGGAAGACGCTCATCTCCTGGTGCATTGATGCAGCTCTGCACGCCAAACTCGTGGATCAAGTTGTGGTTTCAACTGACGATTCTGAAATTGCCGAAGAATCACGCGCCGCTGGTGCATCCGTAATCATGCGCCCGAAAGAGATCAGTACGGATATTGCGTCCTCTGAAGATGCACTCCTCCATGCGCTGTCGAACATGGACACGCAGCCGGAGTTAACCGCATTTCTGCAATGCACGTCTCCTCTAACACAGAGCGAGGACATCGACAACTGCATACGCAAACTTCTCGACACGAACGCAGACAGTGCTTTTACCGCCACCGAATCCCATCGTTTTCTCTGGAAGAACACGGAAGCTGCCACAGGGGTAAACCACGACGGCAAGGAACGTAAGCGACGACAGGAGTTGACGCCGGAATATGCCGAGAACGGTGCCGTCTATGTAATGCGCACGGATGGCTTTCTTCGGAATCGCCAGCGCTTTTTCGGGAGAACGGTGATTTCTGAGATGCCTTCTACGCGGACATGGGAGATCGACTCCCGAGAAGATATCAGAGTTGCCGAAGCCCTTTGCTCTCTTGCCAGGCATTCAGAAGCCCTGCCTGCCGGGATCGACGCTGTGGTATTCGATTTCGATGGAGTGATGACCGATAACACCGTCTACGTCTCCGAAGATGGTAAGGAAAGCGTACGCTGCAGCCGAGGCGATGGTTGGGGCATCAGTCAGGTACGCAAGGCAGGTATCAAAGTAGCAGTCATGTCAACAGAGGAGAACCCAGTCGTCCAGGCGCGATGCGCTAAGCTGAAACTGGAATGCTTCCAGAAACTTGGCGACAATAAAGTTGATTGCTTCACGACATGGTGCGAGGCACATAAACTGGATACGGCAAATGTGATCTATGTCGGGAACGATGCAAACGACATAGAGTGCCTCATCGCAGCAGGAACGGGCGTGGTGCCCGCTGATGCACACGCATCAGCGAAGCAAATAGCCGACTTGGTTCTGCGAGCCAACGGAGGACGAGGTGCAGTACGAGAAATTTGTGACCTGATTTCAAAGAAGAAAGGGAGGTAGGACATGAATCCACCAAGACTTATCGTCGAGGTCGGCTGCAACCACAAGGGCGAAATGGAGATTGCACGGGAACTGATCATGACCGCCGCGCAGTTCTGTAGGGCTGACGTAGTAAAGTTCCAGAAACGCTGCCCCCGCGAGTCGCTCAGCAGGGAGCAATACGCCGCGCCCCACCCAAACCCAATGCATGCCTATGGAGAGACCTACGGCGCGCACCGTGAATTTCTCGAGTTCGATCTGGAACAGCATAGACAACTTAAGAAGTGGTGCACAGAATGTGGCATCCAATATAGTGCTTCTGTCTGGGACTTGACATCGGCCAAAGAAATCGTCGAACTACAACCGAAACTGATAAAGATCCCCTCCGCGTGCAACCTGCACTGGGAGATGCTGGACTATCTATGCTCCAGCTATCAAGGTGAAATCCATCTCTCCCTCGGGATGACAACTCATGCCGAAGAGGATCAGATTATTGCTTTCTTTAAGAGTAGGAGGAGAAACCATGATCTGATCCTCTATAGTTGTACATCCGGATATCCCGTCGCTTTTGAAGACATCTGTTTGCTTGAGATAACCCGCTTGGTAGGCAGATTCGGGGAACAGGTGAAAGCCATTGGGTTTTCGGGACATCACCTTGGGATAGCTGCTGATGTAGCAGCGATGGCACTTGGCGCCACTTGGTTTGAGCGGCACTTCACTCTGGACCGTACAGCAAAAGGCACGGACCACGCGGCATCTCTCGAATCTCAAGGAATGCGTAAATTGGCACGCGATCTGCGTAACGTTCACAAAGCCACCACCTACAAACGGGATGAGATACTGGACGTAGAGACTGGGCAACGGAAGAAGTTGAAATATATCGGCACACCACGGCCCGTATCATGACTCAGGCAAGGATGCCTATCCTCGAACAAAGCGCCCCCGACGAAATGAGGACCGTTCTAAGTCGCGACTCAGCAGAGCCGATTATTGATACCAGACCATTGGCGATCGTTTTCTGTCAGGCTAGCATGCAGACGCAGTATGTACTATCTGTCTACGCGAAAAAACGCCAAACTCATCGGATACGGATCTACATTATTGGCGTAACGTCTCTGCACCGGATCTTGCGTCGATGTTGCCCAGATTCAGAACGCGTCATCAGCATCCCCTACCCAAAGCTAAGCACGTCAACACGGAACCCTCTGCATATATTTCGCACTAAGCAGCTCGTATCAGACCTCATCAGAACACACTTTGAAGGGATTAATGATGCTGAGGTCTACTACTGGGAGAACTATTTCGATTGGTTCACATTTTCCTTCTTAAGTGGATTATCCAACAGCAACAAGCTACTGTGTTGCCAGTTGGACAAATCAACCTTCACCCCGCTCACAAGCAAGAGCATCATGGAAAGACTGACTCTTTTTGTCTACAAATATCTTACGGGTTGTCCCGTAACACTTGTCAGAACGAAGAGAATGTCATACTCCATACCCCACTTCCCAGCAGAACGCTATGGTGTCAAGAACTGTGAAGTGACCGTCTCCCCTGAAACGATGAGCATGTTTCAAGAGTCGGTCTCTGCACCATCCAAGAAGAGCATACTCCTATTTGAAGTGCCCTCCCCAAGACATGGGTGCGAGTACGAAGGTAAGATGAGAAGCGTTATTGAGGCCCTCCTGGAGCACGGCTATACGGTGTTTGTGAAAGGGCATCCGCGCCTAGGGTACTCAGCGTTTCTGGATGAGTACTCCCTACAGTATTTGGAGTCTTCACTGCCCGCAGAACTCCTCTCTCTGAAAGGGTTCTGTGGTGTGCTCGGTGTCGCGACAACGTGCCTGGCGACTATCAAGACAGCCAACCCCAACTTACCCGTTATCTCACTATTGGATATGTTCTCGCTCGAGTCTCAGGTGGAAAAGGAAGGGTTTCGTGAATATCTGACGGGGCTCAATCCGAACATACACTTTGCAAGCGACGTTCAATCGTTGTTGCGCGCCTTGGGTCGTTCTCCATCGCATCTCCCCGCAGGAACACCGAAGGAGGTCGAGTGACCACAATAGGCATCATCGAAGTTAAGGAGATTTCCCACATGGTGTGGGAGTCGTGCCTAATGGCCATGGGAGAAGGCCGCCGTGTGATTCTCTTTACAAATGCGGAATACGCTGACCGAATTAGATCAGAACTTGGTGATGATGCGGACAAGATTGAGTTCCGGTTGCGTGGGAAACGTGAGCCGCTCTGGTCCTATTTGCGGCGTGTGACGTTGATTTGCGATGCGGAGGTGGATCTCGTTCTGATCAACACGCTGCGAAGTTCGTGGTTTGCGTTTTTCAGCCCTAACTGCCCAGTTGCGGCCAGGATCTACAACACGAATTGGTGGTGTCGAGATCTCTATTCACTGTCATCCTATTTTCGCAACCTTTGTAATCTATGGAGCCTATTGGTGCCCGCACCAATCTACAATGCATGGACCAGTGTTTTGGTCAGACGAGTCATTCTTCGCAGGGTGGATGGTGTGATACTCGAATATGAGCCCTTAGTGAAACGGGTTGCTAGTCTGCACCGCTTCATCAAACCAGCGTTTTTCTTCCCGTGTCGCTTCTACAGAGATGGGAGAGCATCCGTCATCAAAGACAGGTTTACTCTTGTTGTGCCTGGGAAGATTCACTCGATTCGTAGGGATTATCTGTCGGTTTTACGAGCTCTGAGCCTACTCCCTGATCGGGATCTCGCACAGTGTAGGCTTATCCTTCTTGGAGCGCCAAAAGGGCGCTACGGGAAACGAATAGTGTCTGCTTTTGGCACGCTTGAGACGAGAGGGCTAGAGGTAGATTGTCCCAGTGGCTTTGTCCCGAGTGAAGTATTCAATCAAAAGATGGCTGAAAGTGACATGATCCTAGCCCCTTTGCGTCCGAAGTTTACTGACGGGACCACGCGTGAGGTGTTTACGCACACGAAAGGAACGGGATCCTTCTGTGATGCGCTCTCTTTTGCGTTGCCGTCGTTGGTGCCTGAGTTCTACAGGGTTGCGGACGAAGTGAGTGGGGCCTTCGTGAAGTATCGCAGTCCAGGTCACCTCTGTGAACTCATTCATGGATTCATAAACGCACCTGAGTCAGTCAAACTGTTGCGGGAGAGTGCCGAATCCCTATTCTCCAAGTACTCGCTCAGTCGCTTTCAGCGTAATTTTCATGACATGCTGAGACGTCTGAATATCGTTGGCTAAACGGGGGTGTTGGCCCCCGGGGCGTCGATATGAGAAGATGGCCATGCGGGTGCTTAGAGAGCGTATCGTTGCCGTAGGTTGCTGTGGGTTGCAAGAGACCAACCACTCGTGGTGCTTCTGGTCGATTTTCCTTCGGCAGGGCCTTGAGGGCCACGTTTGGTTCCCTGTTTGGTGTTTTCGAAGGCTTGACGCCGTGGCATGGGTAACCTAGGGTCACAGCTGGAATAGGAATCTGATTTGAGTGTCAAACGAGCTTCAACGATATGATTGTTCTACATGTAGGCCCGCAGAGAACTGGAACAACATTCCTCCAAAGAGAGGTGTTCCCTCGCATTCCTGATGCATGGCTATATGGAAACAATAACACACCATTCGACTTCAAATCTCCATTGGCTGCGAATAGACTCAACATTATTAGTGATGAAGGTTTCTATGGCAATCCATGGGACAAAGGCATTCCTTATGCGAGTAAGTATACCATAGGCAAGCGCCTTCGTCAGGTTTTTCCAGATGCGAAGATTCTTGTCGGGATGAGAGAGCATGATGAGTGGCTTAACTCAGTGTACAATACTTACATTCGTCGTGGAGGCTATGTAGATCGGGAAAGTAACCGTTCACGGGGTAGAATAGCAGGAGTGGGGCAGAAAACCAGCGTGGTTT
>CAZNWT010000103.1:0-16048 GCA_964576795.1 uncultured Victivallales bacterium | reverse complement strand
TCAGACGGGAAGTCTAATTGTCGCTAGACGGGAAATGTAATTGTCGCTGTACAGTCTTTTCCTTGATTCGACACATGCCGCCCGACTGGCAGATCTTGACCGATTGTTTCTGCTCTTGAAGGCATTCATCAAACGGCAGGCTTTCCGGCTTTCCGCAGATTGCACGCGCGACTTGGTTTGCTCCTGATGGCATCTCGTTAGCCATCGAGATCGCCTCCGCAGGCCCACATTACTGCCTTGTTGATATACTCGGGCACAGATAGCTCTATGGACTTAGACGAGAGTGCCTCTGCTAGCGACTGCGCAAACTCGCCTTTGTCAATATGCTCGAGTAGGTAATGGGATGCCATTGCTTTGTGGGTTTCAGTTTCCTCTGACCAGTCGTGAACAGAGTACTTGACCAGCTTGTCCTTTACTTGGGGTGTATCATCACAAAGTTCGGCCAAGATCTTGCACATGGCGGGCAAGTTGTTCTTTTCCATTGCCAAATCGTATTCAAGTGTACGTAACGAATTGGAAAAGAGGCGCGCCCACTTTGAAGCGTTGATTGTCTTGCACAGAGGCAGATCATGATTGGTTCCGGTAAATGCCTCAGGCTTCTTAAGCGTTGCAGCATCACACCCTTTCGGAAGAACAGCCGGTGGCCACTTGAAACTCGTGAGCTCGTCCTTTCGCGTCTCAATATCTTTTGGGGTTGGTCGATAAGGAATGCCTTTTTTTGGATCCGCAGCGTACTTGATCGTTTTTACTGGATCTTGATCCGTGATTCCCGCACATCGTACAGGTATGCACGCTGTTGTTTCGGCCTCCTTTAGATCGCAGAACGCTTGCATGAAGTGTCGGAAGTAGATGCCATTCATGTTAATCACAGAAACGCCCGCATCTTCGAGTGTTTCTGGAAGTGCTTCCTTCTTATTTTTCTTTGCGCAATCATTATGTGTTGCAAGTACCAGCTTCGCCAGTTCCGGGATCACTAATGATTCGGCTATGCCCTCTACGAGAAGAACTCCTCTTGAGAAGAATAGTGTTGATTTGGTGGCATCGAGCCATCTTGTTACGAAGGGTTTACTTGTTATGGAGAAACCACAGGACTTAAGCCCTGTTGCACTCGCGGGTTCTGTCCCTGGACCCACAATATGGATGAGAGAATCTAATGATGCGGAGGCAGCGAGCACGGGGGAATGAGTGCTCACGATAACTTGGACGCCCGCCTCTTTCGCCGTGGACTGAAGGTAGCGGAGAAGGCGTACTTGAATCTGGGGGTGCAAATGAGCTTCCGGCTCTTCAATCAGAAGAACCTTGAGATACTCCGTCTGTGTGTGAGGAAGCGTCAACTCTGCGAGCACTGTAGCAAGATAGAGCAGGTTGTTGTATCCAAGACTGTTTTCCTCAAGACCTCTGAAGACGTCTGTATCTACTTTCGACATGGCTTTCGGAAAAAATAGCAATCTCAGACTCTCAACTATCCGAGAAAAGGACACCTCCGAAAACTGAATTGACGTATCTTGTCCGAACACAGGGCCCAAAGCGTCTTTCAGCCTTGATCTAATCAGCTCATTCGCTTGGTGAATCGTCTGCCCCTTATCGGAGGCCAAGTCCTCGTTAAATTTGCGCATATGCTCTTCGAGGGGATGCTTCGTATTGGCCTTCTTGGCGGTGCCCAACTCTTTCGTGTTCAGATTGCGAATAAAGCGAGCAAGGCGAGATCCACGCCCATCGCTAAGCTTCGCCTCCGCGTCCCGCAATGGCGGCAAATAGATACACTTTATCGTGTCGAACAATTCCCATTCAAATGCGCTAGCGCGAGATGCACCACCCCACACAACGGGACGATACCGGTCTTGAGCTGTCAGTTTGTTATCCACATGCATGGTGAGTGTTGCTTTGCCAGCAGCGTCCGACCAAGGGAGGAAGGCCACCCGTTGCTCCTCTGTGAGTTTGTCGAGATGAGCCTTAATACGGAGTGACCCTACGCTGTGAGCACCTTTCGTGAATGCACAATGGAAGTCTGTATCTCGAATGCCCCTGTGACCAAACTCATCTTCTCTAAGGACCAATCGAATTGCGTCAATTATGGCCGACTTGCCAACGGCATTCTCGCCGACGAGAACGTTCACTCCTGGGGACAAGTCGATAGAGAACTCTGCATCAAAGCACTTATACCCCGTAATTGACAGCCGATCTAAATACACGAAGCTCCCTCCGTCCTAAATTCCGAAAACCTATATTCTGCAGACACATCGCGTCGTCGTAATTCACACCCTATGACACATCCACACTGTCGTTGAGGCCCAGCCCTCGCAGGGCTGTCTTTACGTCTTCAGCCTGCCGGTCGGCCACGCCGCCGTCTGGTGATGATTGAATGCTGACCGTTACTTTCAGCCCGCCTGCTGCCACCAGTTTCGATAGAACTTTCGTATAGAAGTTCATCCACTTCTGCGGAGGGATCTCGCCGGTCCACTTGAGAGCCTTCTCGGCACCACCGGGTTCGCCTTCACCTGTAACAGGGGCGGTCGACTCCTCTGCTATCGTCACTCCTGCGGTGCCGGTAACGCCAGCGGCAAACGCGTGTACCAAAAAGCTGCCTTCATCTTCCCCGGCCTCATAGACGCCGCTCTCATCGACCGTGCCCCCGGTCGATGTCCACGCTGCCGTTCCGAAATCAAAGTCCTTGCCGAACTGGTCGATTCCTTTGGTGGTAAAGGACTGCTTTGTGCCGGGTTTCATGGTCACTTGGCTTGGCGTAACAAGAATTTGCGTGAGCTCCGGCGGTTTGATATGCCGCTCCGCGTCTTCCGACGTAATGATATACATGTCTTCAGATATATCCACATTCGTCTCGGAAAGACTCTGCCGGAAGACGAATGGATCGTAGCCACCCATATCCTTCCCAACATAAGCCATCTGTCCTTCAGAGACGCCCTTGGCGATTGAAGCGCAGACGGCGTCCGCCGTCAGCAGGCGTGGGAACAACGGAGATGCAAAGAAGGCATCGCGCACGTCTCGCGTGCTCCATTCGCTCTTGGCAGGAGGCCAGTTCTTCAGAAGGAAACGAGGGCTAACGGCTTTCACAAGCTCATCATTCTGTCGCAGTACGGACACGACGAGCTTTGTCATGGATTCCGCGGCGCTGGAAGTGACCAAGCCCAGATCTACGGTCTTCAGGGCGTTGTCTTTTCCTAGCAACATCACTTTGTTATAGCTGCGCCACGCAGCTTCCTTCAGCCCCAGCTTGGCACGCTTGATGTTCTCGGAAAGCTGGCGTCGTTGAGAGTCTTCCAACTGCTCCGGTTTCACCTCCGCTTGGATTGATTCCCAGGCCAACAGTTTCCGGGCCTCATCGCGCATAGCGTCGGCATTATCGGCCACAACCCAAACGAGTGCACTCTTGAACGTTCGCATGGAACTACCGCACTCCTTCGTCATTGCCAGCAATCGCGATTCCAATTCGGGTTCGTCCTTTATTGACTGTTCAGGTGCGCTAACCACAAGTGTGACCACGGGACGGTTCGGAATCTGTCCGCTCTTCTCGGGGAAGAACACACGCTCGACTCCATCCATAGTGCCAAAGACGTTCTCGACCTCTTCCCGTACCAACTGGTTCACAACAACCGGTTTTACACTTGCGCGGCGGTCAGAGTATCGCTTGTTTAGGTTTTCTTTGAGACTGAAATAATAGGTGTTTTGATCGAGGGTCATGTAGTAGCAACGGTCAACTAGCCCATCCAGCGCAGTTTCTACGTTGCCGATGTCTAGCCCAGGTCCAGCCACCGAAAGCCGCAGCTCGGGTACGGTGGCCACCTGACGATTCTGTCCCTGCCCACCGTTGGATTCAAAGAAAACCGCTGTGGCGGTTCGCCTGTGAACAAGCGCCTTCCTCAATGTCTCCTCTGCTTCGTTGTCCAGCAATACTGCATGGGATTCCTTCTTCCCAGCTATATCCGTGGTGACAGCGCCCTCCAGCCGATCTTGACCAAGCTGCTCCAATACTGCTGTACGAAACTGAGATTCATCCAGGGGAGCGGTGCCCATCGTGATAAGGAGATCATTCTGTGCGCCCTTAAATCCACTCTGGTAGGCATTCGAGACCCATAGAGCCAACAGGCGCAACACACCGCGTGTCTGTTGAAATCGGGGAAGTTCCCGCCACTTACGCTCAAATACAGATATCACGGCCGGGTGGAACGGGTATGTACTTTGGATAGCTTCAAGTGCATGGTCCGTAAACCAGTTCGGCACCTGATTTCGGTTATCTTGAATCCAGTCCGCATATTCCTTGCAGGCGGCAATGGCATCTTGGTTTAGCATTACTCGACCATCAGCACCAACTGCACGCATGTCCCATTCAAATAGCCGACGCCGAATAATCTCGGCCATCTCATTTTCGGAGGACATGATCACTGCCTTGCCCTTGCGATCCAGCATTTTCTTCAATCTGGCGTAATCTGCCTCGTCCTCTGCGGTCATTTCCAATTCGGATGCTGGAATGGATACCACAGCCACGACATTTGTCATGCCCGTGATCTCCTCCGAGAGATTCATCAGGAACCGATACATCTCGCCCGCGCGTTTGGTCTTCCGTTCACCGCAGATGTAGTTCATTACCTCATCAATCAGAAAGAGGCACGGCTTGTCCTCGGGCACCATCGCCCGGATGTCGGCCCCGGATGGAGCAATGCCTTGTTCGTCATATTCTCGTATCGCTTCATAGGACACCTTGCCACCGATTTGCCATGCCATCTCGCCCCAAGGGGTCTTTCTGTCAGGTTCGCCATCCTTCCCTGGCACCCCTTTGAGCAAAGAGAATCGCGTGCCAACAAAAACACCGATATTCGCTTCCGGCACATCGCCAATATCTGCTTTCTGAAGGATGTTCGTAACGCCCGCATAGCCCTTTGCTGCATCACCGCTCTTTGCCAGATGGTACAGAAGGGCCAATGCGTGCGTCTTGCCGCCGCCGAACTGCGTTGTCATGTTGTAGATAGCCGAGGCGGCCGTATTGATGCCGCTCAACCGGCGCACTACCTCCACCGTAACGGCCAGCAGGTTCTTGGTGAGGAAGGTCCGTTCGAAGAAGCGGACGGGATCCTGATAGTCAACGTGCGCTTGCCCGTCGCGAATATGATCCAAATGGACTGCAAACTCCGACGCGTCCAACGGGCGACCTTCACGCAGGTCTTCCCGTGGCGTCACTACTTTGTACCAAGGCTTCAGTTTGGGCATAATATCCTCACAATCAATTACTTATCCCGCTCGAAAAATGACACTAGGAAAAAGCGCAAAAAAGTCTTCACACCGATCCTCACGTATCGTATATTACCACTGATGTCCATTCGTGGGCAGACACTCCACGCCTTATGGCTGTGGACAAGGTTTCTGGCCCCGTGAACCAGCTAATCACGGGGCTTTTTTCTTTTCTGGCACTGTCCAAATCTTCGCTCCTTGTTGCGTATATCGCCGAATGTCCTGTCTCGTGGCGCTGTAACACGAGGAGAACTTCCATCCGCCATCGTTCCGGGGCGACAACCAGATAACGTACCGATTCTCCCAAACAACGTACAGCCGATCCCTGGTTCTACGCCCCGATTGGCTGGGGACAAGCCAGCACTCTGTCTTGGGCACATCCCCCTCCAAAATTGCCTTTATCCATCGAATCCTCTCTATCCGATCACGCGCAACCTTGGCCTTGCTGTACGGATTCCGAATACGGTCGGAGGACGTCCGAAATGCATGATAATACCTATCCTCGAAGAATACGACCTCGCCGCCCTTGTGCAGCGACAGGACTCCCACACGCCCTTTCGTCAGGTACAACTCAGCATACAACTCACGCCCGCGCTCTTCCGCCTCATCATCGGACAAATCTTCCAAGTCGACCAGCAGTTCAGTTAGCCCCATCACGCCCTCACTGCTGATTCAACTCAATCTTGAACACATTGAACTTGGATATGCCTGGCCCCGCTGTTGGAATTGTCAGTGCGTGTCCCCTGCGTTCGCCCACATGCCGTGCCAACGCCTCCTTTGGTGAGCCCTCGCGGCAACCGCACCAGGTCGCGGCCGTCGCTCCCGTCAGCAAATCGCACAGTTGCGCAAGCGGCGTCTGATGCGAGTCAATCACCGTCAGGTCGGAAATCCATGCTTTCCCCACCAGCGCATTGTTCAGAACACGATTCAGCATGCCGTACCGATCAGCCCCCTTGTTCTGCTTGAAATCCAGGAGGACCAGGTACTCATTCCCATCCGTGATCCACTTGATCAGCATTTCGTAGTAGAACTTATAGAAACCAAGTTCGCGATCGCCACCGTGATGTATGTTTAGGTCGACCTTCTGTTGATCTACGACGATAACTCGGAATGATAGGTCATTCTCATCGAAGAAGTAATCTACAAGGCGGCTGTAAGCTTCAAGGCACTTGGCACTTGTCTTCGACCATTTCACTTCCGCGCGTAGGCCCAGCTCTTGCCGAAGGTCACGGAACCTTCGTGATATTTCCAGTTTACGCTCTCGGGGTACCCACAGCCCCCCAATGGCCATGAACGGGTGTTCAGGAGCTCCGTCGTGCCTACTCTCATCGCAGTAAATCACGTATTGCATCTTAGAATCCCAACCCCTTCTTTCGTGCCAATACACCGTCAACCCAGCGCTTCTCCTCAGATTGTGGGGGATAGAGAGCAGACAACGACTGTGCCAGGCTCCACAACTGTGGACTGTTGCCGATTCCATCATCCACCAGGAATCGTTTCAAGGCTTGCCCACGACTTGCCCCGAAGAGAATCATTGCCTGATGCAGCTGATCCAACACCGTCTTTCCAGCGACAGGTCGTTCCAACTCCGCTTGTTCATTTGTCATCTCTACATCCGTCGGCAATTCCAGTGCGGCGAACAAATCGCCCTGATCCGATTTTTTCTTTCCGCGTTTGTTTTGCACATCTACATCTTCCTTGCCAAACAGATAGCGGGCCCTAGATGCGGCCGAAAGTAACACGGCTTTCTCGCCGTTCACTTCAACCAGATGACTCAGCTTTTCCAGATGGCATCCAAGTCCTTGTGCAATCTTGCGCGCAGCATCGTATTCAAGCGTGTATCCTGAAATCCGCTCTGCCTTGCCCTCTGCGATAGTATCGGTTTCCGCGTCTGTCCTCATTGTCCAAAGCCACATAGCTGTGAGTCGGGCATCTTCTTCCAACCCGCTCGCGTCAGCACCTTCGAAAATCATATTGAGCGCCTGCTTGGCTACTTCCGCCCACACGGCCTCAAGGTATTCGCGCAGTTCGACCTTCTCGCCACTGGTTGTCTCCACCGAGGAATAACGCGAGAAGATCTCTAACGCCGGTCCGAGACAGGCGAAGATCGCATCAGCCCCAACGACACCTTCAGCTGCAAGACGAGGGAGCCATGACCCAATTCGTGCAGGCAGCTCAGAAAGTACGTCCCGCCAATCTCCGATCTGTTCCTGACCGGTTTCCATGCCGTTGGGCCGTGGTCGACAAATTAAGTGTACCGAAGACGCAAGAGATGCCGTTCCTATCGCATTTGTTCTGCCCGCCCTTTCAGTGTCAATAGGCCAAGATGCTGTTATCACCCATCCGGCAGACATGAGAGACTGTAGCAGAACCTCCCATCCCGCAGTCGCCTTGTGTGCGAACACAACAATACCAATACCATCATTATTTAGAATTCTTCGGCCTTCTGCGAGAGCCTTATGCATTTGCTGTTCGTAGAAGCGCTCGTCCTTTATCTTGCCATTCGGTAGCGTTCGCCCAGGATTCCAAATTGCTTCCTCGTCCTTTGGAGTGAGGCTTTCGCGGCATAGTTCGGGGGCAGTCAGCGAAAGCGGTTTGCGCAACCATACGTAGAAGAAGTCCGACAGGTCAGCGTAGGGTATTGCGTCATAATACGGTGGATCCGTAAACAGCGCCGACGCCGACGCATCGGGAAGGACGTGCTGCGTAGCCGAGCACATTGCGACATCACCTGCGTGACAAACAGAAGCCAATCCCTCCAGTGCTGCGGCAATGCCTTCACACGCGCCAAGCCATCCACCAGAGTGCTCAAATGGATTCATTTCAGCGAAATCCCATACCATTCCGAGAGCTTGCCGCCCGAAAGTGTAGCCAATGGCTCCTGTTTGCGGGATCCACCTACACAAGGAGGAGTTTCTGTCGACAAGTCGTCCCAGGGCCAAAGTCAGAAGCACTCCCACTGCCTCCCGCGACTCGACAGGCAGTTCGCCTACCGCAAGGCACACATATTTCTGAAAAGTCAGAAGAACAAGTTGTTGCCGCGGGGTGTACAAATCTCGAAAAGATGTCGCGCCGTAACGCGTCACTGCTGAAAGTCCGCGCGCGTTTGGTGATGGTCGGCTTGGATTCACCGCATCATCTGGTGCCCAATAACCCTCGGCATTCAAAGCCTTTATGCGTGTCGCAATGTTCTCTTCGTCCACGCCATCCTGCACGCCATCCGAATAATACCGTCGGCCCGTCGAGTCTTGCTCGACCACAGCGATCATCCTGCACCCGGTGCTGCCTCCGCGTTTCTGTGATACTTGCGCCCGTAAAGAAGTTGAGCCCATCGCATATCCACACACGGGGCAGAGAACTGACCCGTTTTTCACCGTGTTGAAGGGTGAGGGTGCCTTGCCTACAACATGCAATGAGACCAAACCATTCTTCAGCTTCTCATCATCAAAGGCCAGATAGGCCTTTCTTTTTCCCTTCTGATGTAATGCATGACATCGGATAAGAGGCACGTCAACTCCGCACCCAGGGCCCTCACATTGGACAGTCCTCGACCAGATTGTTGCCAACACATGACGATCCTCTTTGCTGGGCACGTACAGATGAGCGAGTTCCTCACGCGCCTTGTCCATGACCCGTTTTCCCCAGCTTCTAACCTCTTGCGCAAGCGCCACCCCCCCAGTTGGACCATAACTGCATACCACACGGTTCAATGCGACGGCCAACGGATTCAGATCCGACGAAAAACTGTCTGCCCCGCAACGTAGTGCTTCCAGAGGTATCGCACCTCCGCCCGCAAACGGATCAACAACCAAAGGATGTGGCGATGCCTCGAAGGCCTCCTCCAGATTATTTCGGTTCATCTGCATAGGAAGGCAACTCTCGGGTGCCCCCCCCAATGCCGCATGGGCAGCCACTGTTAACGCCCTTGCCACAGATATGTAGTCCAGATCTGTTGTGTTATCCCAATCCGCGAAGTCTGCCAGGAATGCCAACAGCGCGTCGCGCTGAACAGGACAGTCTTTCAAGAGCACGGCATCCTGACCAATCCTGTTGAAAAGAGGAAAGCTCTCCTTGCTGCACTTTACCAAGTGATTCTGGCTCCAATAGGTCATGATGCGGCGCACGTCCTCACAGAACACGGTTGGGCACCTCTTGTCCAAAGGATCTGGCCATAGAGCCGCACACAATACGGCGCGACATGCAGCAAGGGGTCTTCGTGCCCACCAAATGTGAAGGGCAGAAATATGGGCACGACGAACGTTCTTCTCTCGTCGTGCATGCGCAGAGATACGGCGTATCGGTAGGTCAACTTCAATCAGGCGTTTGGGGTATTTCAATGCTGCTCCTGTTTCCGGTTTCTCTGCCATAGAATGTCCTGTTTGATAATTGCTCTGTTCCTCTGCAACGTGGGCGAGGTCTCCAGTTTCGTTCTGTGATTGTTGACAGGGCGTCAGAGCTGCAAGTACGGCTGCGACGTTTGGTTTGCCGGACTCCCGGCTCCGACCTAGCGGAGTAGCCTGCAACTGTAGCAAAACCGTCTTCACGTCTTCCTGTATGTTCCCATAATCAAGGTAGAAAAGCTTGCTGACTCCCGCTGTCCCATTTTGTGCAAAACCCCGAAGCCAACTGGGAGCCGGATCGGACACCAGGGCGACGTTCGCAAGAGAGAGCTTTACCGCTGTAGCCTTCCCCACACCGCCCGAGTACCACTTTTCCTGCGGCTTAGCCGCTGAGATAACGGTTACTCGGTGTTCATCCCACACGTCCTGAAGGTCGCGGCGAATGCTGAATTGCAAAATGCCTTCAACAAGGCAAATGATGACGTGCGCTCCCTGTTCCAGGGCGGCACGAATTACAGGGCGGTCAGCCTTGGCTGAGTATCCAGTCAGAATGCACACGTTTGGGCCTGCAAGTTCCTCCACACACGCCAGGACACCTTGCATTTCTCTCTCGGACGGTTTTATGGATGGAAGAACTGCGACGATGCGCCCGTTTGGTACCTCTACATCGCCCTTCATATAGACGGCCGCAGCCGACTTGCCGCGTAACGCCGCAGGATACCCGATGTCGCCGGACTGCAGTCGTTTGATGCCTAGATCGTCAAGGCGGGCAAGCGTCGCGTCGTCCACTCGTTCTCCGGCCACATGTGATGATGCTGGGCTGAAGATCACGATCTCAGCCGCTAGGCCGTCGAGGGCCTGTTCCATCATTGTCTGGACACGAGACCAGTCCAGTCCGCCATGGCCACATCCCAAAGCAGGGATGGTGACGCGTGCGTTTCCTCGGCTTGCCACGAAATCACGGAGCCACACGAGAGCCTTCTCAATATATTCGTACTCAGAAGGCTGCCGCCAGTGATCTTTGGTTGGCAGGTTAACGACGGTCACAGACTCGTCGAACTCTCTCTTCTCCCAAACATGCGGCGTCCCTGGACGAACTTCACCCGCCTTGCATGCCTTGGCATAGACCTTGAACATATCCGGATAGCGATTCTTGAACGCCAGAGCAACGCCAGCACCCATCACGCCAACACAGTTCACCGTGTTGATGCGGATGTCCGCTGGGGTGTCAAACATGTCGCCTTGTGCGTACCGAATCATCTATTCGTCATCCTCCCGATTCTCCAGAACCCATTCCCGCAACTCCGGCAACGCCGCTTTGATTTTGGCAAGCCAACCTAAATGCGGGGATATCATCCGAGCAAAGTCCCCTGAGGGAATGAGGCTCGCAACATCTGCGCAACTCAACGCAGCGAGCATGTCGAAATCCTCTTCGCTTGTGATCACTTCCAGAAGCTGCTCTCGGTCCCGCCCTTTACCAACGACGTCGCCGATAATATCGTGGTAGGACACTAGTAAAAGGATTTGCCGGATGTCCTCGTCTTCAAGCTCTTCGAACTCCTCCGACAATATACGCTGAACCATGGGAATCGCCCTAGCAGGATGATTGGGGTCAACTCGCTGTTTACCATCATCATCCTTCGGGCTCTCCCCCTTACCGATGTCATGAAGATACGCAGCCAAGCTCGCCAGATTCTTCTGGTGTCCGCTGAATTCGGCGTATGCATCAGACTCACGCAATTTCGCAACTACCGTGCGCGTGTGTGCGCCGCCTCCTTCACGGTGCGCCGGGTTTGCAGTTTCAAGCTCATCAACTGCTTCAAGCTCAAGAATGGCGCAGAAGTCTCCGTCGAGGACCTCCACTGCGCTCTCTAAGTCACCGAACACAGGTTCATTTGGTTCCTCTTGTTCACGGGCACTGACTGATTCGTCTACAGCGTTCTCGTACTCCGACCGGAGGCACATGGGGCCAGTGAGGATTGATGCTTTCCCGGCCTCATAGAAATTCGTGTAATAGAAGTGACGTCGAAGGTGTCCGTCGAATTCTATCGCTGGCGGGGCAATCCCCGCCTCCGCGTAGATTTCCTCAACCTTCTTCTTGATGTGCTCATTCCATACAATGATGTGGTCAATATCTGACACATCGAGACTTTCGTGCACTAGGGCTTCGGCCATCCGTGCATGCCTTGCTTCCTCCGAGGGGCTACCCCATTTCTGAGAGTCGATGTCTGTCCAGGCCAACTGCTCCAAGTCTGCAGGGTCAGAATAGAAGGTCGGCGGCTCCACGGTGTTCGCTGATGCGCTAGTGAAGACAACATCGTCCGCTTCTAGTACCTCGATACGGACGCCCAGATAGAGAAGGTACAGCTGATCGACATTCTTTGCGTTAATTACCGACAAGAGCATTGGGGACCTTGAACAGAAGTAGAACGGGACGTAGTCATGCACAATCCCACCGGGGCCTGTCGGCACTGCCATCGACGCCCGCCGCTCCTGGATGGAATCGGCTGCTATGGATAGGTGCGGCAACCCGAGTCGTTCCTTCTCGTTGTACGAAAGCAAGCCATGCTCGAGGATTCCCGCCAGGTTGTTCAGGTGCGTGAACTGGTATATGTGACGATGCTTGTGGTTGTCGGGTATCGACATCTCTTACTCCTCCTCTGCCTTTAGAATTGCCTGTGGGCCGACATGGTAGTGTTCGACGACACGAACCGGCTTCCATCCCATTTTAGCTGGATTCCTCACGACATGGCATTCGGGGGCGGTCGCGCAATTGAAAACCACATAGAGCCAGAAGTCGTCTTTTAATCGCTCTGCAGTTTTGAATTCGTTGGATGTCAGCGCGACCTCGCCAACATGTGACCGCCCCTTCACCTCGATGAAACGGACTTCCATCGAAGTCTCGGGGTCTTCGGGGTGTGGTTTCCTCGAAATTAGATCGAATCCCCGGTTTTCCGCCTCGACGGTCTGTACTGTCCATCCACGGGCTTCTTCCATCTTTGTCACGGTCTCAACGGCGATTCGCTCAATCTCTGGATCGCTGACCATCTGTCTGATTTTCGGAGTCTCCCGTTCTGGATGCGGTAAGACCCAAGCAGCACCGACGTGTTGAATGTTGCTGACTGTGCACTCACGCTCTTTATCTAATTGATCTCGCCGCGTTTCAAGTCGGTTGTTTAGCTCGTCCAGCTTGTCCTCTTTGATACGAATGCGGCCATCCAGTCCCGCACTGCCGGAACCATTCTCCTTCTGTTCCATGAGATCGGCAAACTGACACTGTACGCGGTCAATGACCGCGTTGAGGCTAATATCCATATGTTCGGAGATTCGTTGTATCTCTGTTTCACGTTGACTACGGACATCATTCACGAGGGGAGTCAGGGCGTCTTTGAACAACACCGATTCCATGGCCTCATAGTCTGGCTTGCCCGCATTGGCGGGCACAGCAGTGCCCTTGGGTGCGAGAGCCAAGTCCAGAAACAAGGTGGGTTGTCGAACACGCAGTTTTCCATCGCCATCGGACTCGACGACAACAAGGCGTTTGTGAAGCACATTGCTTCTGCCATCTCGCACCTCAGCAGAGTACACATCCAAGTGGTACGGTGAAGGAGCCTGTAGGTCGTAGAATACAACTCCCCGTGTGAGGTCGTCGCGCACGTCACGCTCCACAAATACACGTACGCACTCAAATAAGGGGTGTCCGGGTGTGACCCATTCGAGGGTGGCATTGCCCAATAACTCGGCCTTATCAAAAACGATCTGGCTGTACTCGCGCCCAAGTCGGCCGTAACGCGGTTCCAGCTCATCACCCAGTGGCATCACGGAACGCGGAAGCCGCCCAACGCGGTAAATGTGACCGTCTTTTTTCGTGGCCTTAGGGGCGATCCCCGCAAACGGAGCAGCTCCTAGGAAGAAATCCTCGATTACCTCCGGCACGAGCCTGCGCTCCTTGGCTTCTTCGGAGCGCCCAATGATGGAGGAGAGGTTCAACTCGCGTTTTGCCAGACCTTCTAAGGTCGATTCGGTAATCTGACGCATTCGCGCAAGGTCTACGTTCTCGACGATTCGGGACTCGATGCTATCCAGCGTCTGGTTGTGTGCGTACATCTCTCGCAACCAACGCTCAATCTGGTTCGCAGGGAATACTTCGCCCAGAACGTTGAACACTTTTCCTGTGTGGTTGGGATCCAGATCCATTTCGATCTGTTCGATACGATCAAACAGTTTCTGGAAGACTCTGCCTTCCCGCGTGTTCTTGGCAACGAAGTTCTGAATGTAGCAGTCTTTCTCCTGGCCATACCGATGGATTCGCCCCATGCGCTGTTCGAGTCGATTGGGATTCCAGGGAATATCGTAATTTATCATGTACCAGCAGAATTGCAGGTTGATGCCTTCACCGGCTGCTTCTGTTGCAACCAGAACCTGCGCAGATTCCCGAAACTCGCGTTCGGCATAGATTCTACTGCCCGGCGTATCCCGGTCACCGATTTTCATGCTGCCATGAATCTTCGTTACATCTAGGCCCCATTCCCGCAACTTGCCGAGAGGACGGCCATCCTTCCCGTCACCGGCCAGGTAGTCGAGTGTATCTTTGTGTTCAGTGAAAATGAGGAGCTTCATCCTCGGGTCTTTGAAAAAACCTTCCTGTGTAATGAGTTCCTTCAGCTTCACCAGTTTCGACTCAATCTCACGGGTTTCGAGCATCTTGGCTTTGTTGACTAGATTATTGAGTTCCACGATCTCTTCTCGTAGGGCCTCCGGGTCGATTGACACCACATATGCCTCTGCGGCATCCGCAACAATCTGTTGCATCTCCTCCGGGAGATCCTCGTAGTCATCGGGAATGCGTTTGGCAATCTGTTCCTGCCGATAGGCCTCGGGATCGTCGAGGATCTTCTCTCGCTTGGCGCACATTCTTTCGAGTGTGCGGCGCACGGCGTACATACTCGATGCGAAGCGGCGCTGAAGCATTGCCATTGTGAAGCCTACGGCTCGGGCGGCGGCCGTGTCGGTCTCGGCGGCCCGGATGGACTGTTCCTCAACGTAGTGCGTTAATGCGTCATAGAAATCCAATTCTTCATCATCAATAGTAAATCCGGCGGTATGCACAATCCGCTTGGTGAACAAGCTCTGCGATTTGCCTGTCTTCGGGTCTGGAAATGAAACCAGAGCTTCCTTCACGCGGCGCAGGTAAAAGGGAGCAATTCCGTTCTTCATGGCTTGCTCTAGACTCGATACATCGGCGTAAACGTCGGCATCCAGCAGCCGCAGGAATAGGGCAAAGTTCTTGGTGTCCCCTTTGTGCGGTGTCGCCGTCATCAGCAGGAAGTGGTCGGTCATCGTGGACAGGGCTTCACCAAGCTGGTAGGCCAGCGTCTTCTTGTCCTCGCTATACGCGCTCATTTTGTGGGCCTCATCAACAATGACCAGATCCCAATGACTTCGCATCAGGCTGTCTTTGGCATCCTCGACTCGCGACACCCATGACACGGAGGTGATGACCTGATTCATGTCCTGCCACGGATTGGCTCCGTAGTTTGCCCGAAGCACATCACTACGCACGACGGTGAAATCCTCACGAAACTTGTCCTTTAACTCACGTTGCCACTGGAACGAGAGATTGGCGGGTGTCACGATCAGAATCCGCCGGATGAGTCCGCGTGCCTTCAGCTCCTTGATAAGAAGTCCCGCCATGATTGTTTTGCCGGCACCAGGGTCGTCTGCCAGCAGAAACCGGATGCGGGGAAGCTTTAGGAAATAGTCATACACAGCCTCTAGCTGATGGGGCAACGGGTCCACACGAGCAATCGAAAGGCTGAAATAGGGATCGTACTCATAGGCCAGCCCAAGGCGCATAGCCTCAATGCCTAGGCGGAACTTGAGTGCATCGCCATCGTACGGCTTGGTATCAGGCGAGATTTCCAGTGCGTCAATTTGATCGGCACGCAGAACAGGCTGATGCACCTTTCCGCTGTCGAGCCCTTCGCAAATCAATTTGAGCGAATCGCCCATAGGAACAGTGGCGATAATCTTTACCGGTTCGGGAAAGATTGCCCCTCTGACTATTGCGTTCGGCTTAAGTGCCTCAAAATTTGTCCCGACCTCACTCATAGACATCCTTATCATCGGTTTCACCTCGCCTAACCCAATTGTCAACCTCGGACACCTTGAATTTCCACAGGCGTCCGATCTGGTGGGCGGGCATCTTCCGATTACGAATCCAACGGTGGACAGTGTCCTGGCTGACGCTCAAATGCAGGGCAATGTCCTCCAGCGTTATCCATGGCTCTGGTTTCATATGTTACCTCTGGAATTCTCTATCATTCCGAAACTATGCGCAGTTTTGCAGACTTATGCGCAAATGGCAAGTGATGACCTTGCTAGAAAATGCCAGAAAGAGAAAGAGGGAGCGCGCGTGTGAAGAAGAAGCCGCCGGAGGCGGCGTTGAGGTGGCCGAGGGCCAC
>CAZNWT010000102.1:0-16061 GCA_964576795.1 uncultured Victivallales bacterium | reverse complement strand
TCATGTCCGAAGCCCCTCCCGCAACTCGAAGATTTCCTAATTTGGAACCGCTGACCTTGTTCTCAGAGAAGTCCAACGCGGATGCATCTCATTTACGTTTTCCCTGCCGACGGCTGCATGATGGGTCACCTTGTTGCGAGGGGTAATTCCGAGGAATGACGTGTTGCCCAAGTGGTGCTGCTTCTCAACGAACGATGGCAAACCCGAGTCGCGCAGTGAGTTCTTGCCGCTGATCATAGGTGATGAGGCTTTCCTCATATCCGTGCATCGTCTGAATGAAGAAATAGCCTCCACTTCGGAAAAAGAAACTCATTCTTATTGGATAGGATAGGTCGATCTGAACGCGGTGCCTGTTTTCTGTTCCATGTCGCCACATCGAGGTCATCAGCCAGCCATCCTCATTTCCATAGCGAATGATGAGCTCGGAATAGCCACGGTAGTTCTCTATATCTGAAGTTTCACTTCCGCGAGCAAGATAGGCGAAGAGCTTGACCCCGGCAACCAAGTGTCTGCCTGCCACCTGCGTTTCCCACGCGGGGAAGACAAAGAGCGTGTCGACGCTGCGGGAGTCCTCTCCGTCCTGCCCGTTCGATTCGTGTTCATAGCCAAGGCGCAGCAGGTCGGGCATGCCCCATCTTTCGATGTTGACGAATTCCCAGAACAAACTGGGGCGGCAGCTCGAATCCTCAAAGGGGCTGGAGTCAGCGCTCAGATTCCATAGGGTCGTTTGCGTATATCCGAGATGAAGTGGCGCTAGCCACGGTGCATGCTTAACGATGCTCCCGTCAGTATCCAGCATGCGATACTTGAAGCTGAATTGAAGTCGCGCCTTGATATCCTCTCCGTCCCCGCCCACTACTAAGTACATCGGCTCGTTGATAAATAGCGCGGGCTCGGAATCCTCTCGGGGACTCCACTCTCCTACGATGCCACTTGTGTGTTCTCGCTGCGTCGTGGCTGACTCCGCGAAGACGGCCAGCGGTAAGAGCAGAAGAAGCGCACTGATCCCATGTCTTTGGATTCTTCGCATACGTTTGTTCATACATTGCATCTTGCTATGCCAGGGTGTCGGCTGCACGATTGAGGCGCAAAACGTCGGCTCTCTCACCTTCAGGATTTCAACAAGCAAGGAGTGGCGGAGAGGAGAGAGGGGGATGAGTCTCCCCCCCCCCTAATGGGGTGGAACTTAAGCGTTATTTTGATTCATTATTCTGTCACGCTATCGTTCCAGCGTATGGCGGCGAGCAGATCGATTAAGCGCACTCTTCGTCGCACTCTTAAACGCATCACTTACTCGGATACACTTAAACGATAGACTTTCATCGAGGCAGATGCGTTGTCTCCTTGAGCGGCGAAGCGATCATCAACTTACCCACAGATTCTGCGGAAGCCTCGAAAGAGCTTTTGCTTAAGTTCCACCCCATTACCCCCCCCCTTCGCCGTGTTGTGATGGTCACCAATTCAGCGCGAGGCCAATGTTTGCGCCGACACCTCCCAGATCGATATCAGCTTTAGCGTTCACGTCGGGTTCCAGCCAAAGATATCTGACATCTGCGAAGACCGAGAGAATGTCGGAAACGCGCTGGTCGCACCCTACCATAGCCGAGAAGCCTATGTCGTCATCGATATCAACATAATCGCTGTCAAACACGTAGTAACCCAGACCAACACCCGCATAGGCTCTCGTGCCGGCAAGGACATCGTATCGCATAAGGGCGAATACTTCCAGCGGGATGATGTCCAAATCGGCCCGGAAATCATTATCATCACCATCATATGTAAGCCAGCTCGCGCGAACGTCAACGCCGCAATCCAGTTTGGGTACGACATCCTGGATCATCTTAAGATACTTCAGTCCAACCCCGTAACCGTCCTCCATATCTTCCGTGTTCTGGTATGTAACGAACGGTCCAGCCTGTTGGCTGATGCCTCCCGCTGCTGCTGTTCCGGCGACGATTACAATGAGCATGGTTACTATGATTGCATAGACGCATCGTTTCATTTTCATGTTTATTCTTCTCCTGTTTTGGCGGTTTTCCTGCTGTTTATGTGTTAGACGATTCTGTATCCCTGTGGCTGTCCTGTAGACTTCACCTCCTTCCTCTATCCGTTTTGTGGGCGATTGCGCGTGTAGGCATGGCACACCTCGAATTTTGCTATTGATTTCCGAAAGAGGGCCTCTTCTCTTATCAAGTACGCATTTAGAGACTCTCCACTGATGACTGACGTTTGCTTGATGGCTACTCTGTTGCCGTACGGGTGGCCTGCAAGCTCTTGTGCTATGGCAACCGCAGCATCGACGAGGCGATCCTGTGGTGCGATCTCGTCTACAAGACCGAGCTGCAAGGCGTTATCGGCATCAATACTACTCATGTGTCGCAACAGATTCTTGGCCTGAGTCCGACCGATAAGTTGCGTGAGAAACCATGGGAGCCCCCCCAAGGGCGTAAAACAATAATCAAGGATGCGATTGACTAAAGTGAAGTCCGTCGATGCTACCCTTGCATCGCAAGCCATAATGGGGCCAAAGAGAGGGAGGACGATGCTGCCACTCAATGTGACCACGACAAACATTTCTGTTTTCGTAACGACCTCGATGAATCGTCGTATTGCATTCATTTCGCGAAGAAAGTCATGGCTGTTGAACAGCCTGAGAGGTGCGATTTGGCCATCAGGATGGACGCCGTGAGAATAGAGGAGATGGTCAATGCTTTCGGGCCCCAGCACCGATGGTGATGCGTGAATCACGATAGCCGCGCTTGGGGTGCGCGCTTGCTCAGCAAAGAACCGCCAGAGCTGATTGATGGCGGTAGGGTTCATGCCAAGCAAGTCGGCAACCCGGTCACAGAGGGTGAGTACGACAACTCCGTCCCTCGTCTCGGTCGTGAAGAGAGCATGCTGATCGGGGTCACTATTGCGCCTATGTGCTCTCATGACTTACCTCCATTTGTTCCTGTATTCCATAGCAGCTGTGCTATCTGCGAATGTCCGGCCTGTGTGGCCAAACGCAATGGGTTTGTGCCTCCAAGATCACAAAGGTTCACATCCGCGCCAGCGTCTATGAGTAACTGCACAAGGAACTGTGAACCCGAGAGAGCTGCGCGTGACAGCGGTAGCCAGCCATTCTGGTCATGCTGGTTCGGGTCGGCGCCGGCTTCCAGCAGCATCTCGGCGATGTTGAGAGCCCATGGATTCACTGCTTTCGCAAGGATTGGATCGTTGTTATTGTCCGTTACGTTGGGGTCAGCACCGGCGGCCAGCAGAAGCTTCACAAGAACCGGTTGGCGCGTTGCAACGGCAATACAGAGAGCGTTTTCTCCGTCACATCTGTGCGCATTCGGATTCGCCTTTTGTTTGAGTAACATTGAAACTGTGTTTACGTCCCCCTGTCTGACGGCGCCGGTGAGTTTTTTGTCGAGACGTCTATGAGACACGAGAATCCCCCTTCCCTGAGCGCTTGTTGTCATCCAGGACCGGGCCGCGTCGGATAGAGAACGCAGCGACGGAACACGTACCTGCGGCGGCAACCAATAGGGAAGCAATGAGCGCCGCGCTCTTGAAGGATACATTCCCGTGTTCCGAGAGCAGTTGGGTCAGTGTATGCCCATTTAGAGGAAAGAGCCCCCACACGGCAGCAAGAGAAAACAGAAACAACAGCACGCTGTTTGCCGCAAGAGCTATGATGGAACGACTACGTATCTTCATCAGTGAATTCTCCTTCTGTTCTGCGAGTGAATACCAAAAGCTACTTTTCCGTGGAGCGCCCACGATCACCCGAAGAAGGAACTGGGCTTTTGATAGATGTGTTTCAGGAGTTCTCTCGCGCTGGCTGCAAGCTTTCCGTGCAATGCCAATAATGTGTGCTGCTCTGCCGGGGTGAGTGCACGGAATATACCCGTAAACATGCGATGATGGGCTGGCAATTGTTGCTCAATGTATGCTTTGCCCGAGCTTGTCAATTGGACCCTTTCTCTTATTTGGGATTCTTTAGTAAGTGGCCTCTCTACGAAATGCCGGTCCGTGAGCTCGTCCAGGCATGCACTCATACAGGCCGGGGCCAGCATCGTTCGGTGCGCCAATTCTGCCAGAGTCAGTGCTCTTCCATCCGAGTCATCAAGTTCGTTCAGAACAAGAAACTGCGAGCGAGAGAGACCATACCGAGTTAGATACTCGGCAAAGCAATCCTCCATCTCACGCCTGAACTCCCGGAGGTTTACGGCAGTGTTGAGAGCACATTGGTCAATATCCGAAATCGTCGCCGTGTCGGATGTCCGTCCGTTGTTCTGCGATGTGTTCATTATTGTTCTCCTCTATGACTTACAATATTCGTCGGTTTCATGGCCATCTTCTCCCTTTGTCAAGAAGAGTCCCGAAGGCAGCTCTGAAATACGCGTCTGAAATGGTGCCCGTAAATGGCATAGGTAATTGCCTTGGGCAACAGTCTTGGTCGTCGAAAGAGCGTCCAGAGAATGAGTTCCCAGAAGTGGGCTCGCGCTTTATCCCGAATACCAAGGGTCCATATGGATTTAAAGATGGCTGCAGGATAGCCAAAATGAAATCGTATATGCCCCCCCAGGTGCAGGTGCGTAAAGCTCCTTCCTAATGGCGCATGCTCTTTCAGGAAGCACTTGACTCGGTGATAATAGGGTCTAGCTGAATAGATTCCACTGATGATCTTGCGGTAGCCTGTATCGAGGGTTCCGTGTCCCATCTTCGGAACAATATTGGTAGTGAAATCTGTATTGTCACCTGATATTTTCTCCAACAGGCGCCCCTCGCGCTTCAGTCGCTGATGGAGCTTCGTTCCTCTTGGCGCATTCAGTATCCCGACCATCGCGGTGATGATTCGGCTTTTCTGAATGAAATCGATCTGTTTTTGAAAAATCGAGTCCGTGTCATGGTCAAACCCCACAATGAACCCTCCTCGTACCTCCAGGCCGGCTTTCTGGATCCGCTTGACACTGGCTATGAGATCACGATTCTTGTTCTGCAGCTTTCCGCATTCGGCAAGAGACCCCTCGTCCGGCGACTCAATGCCCACAAAGACCCCATCGAACCCGGCCCTGACCATCAGTTGCATGAGTCGTTCGTCGTCAGATAGGTTGATAGACGCCTCGGTGGAGAAGACGAAGGGGTGCTTTCGTTGCTTCATCCATTCAACAAGCGCCGGCAAAACATCCTGCACGAGCTTCGTCTTATTGCCGATGAAGTTGTCATCCACAAAAAAAACGCTGCCTCGCCAGCCGGTTGCGTAGAGACTGTCCAGCTCTTTCAGGAGTTGCGTTTTGGTTTTGGTTCGCACCTTGCGTCCATAAAGGGAGGTGATATCGCAGAACTCGCAGTCGAAAGGACATCCGCGGGAATACTGAATGTTCATGGAAACGTATTGTTTCATGGGCGCCAAGGACCACAGAGGAACCGCTGCCTGGTGCACGTCTGAAAACGCATCAGAGGTGTAGAGGGGGTTCGCTTTGCCTTTCTCCAAGTCGGCCAGAAAAGGGGGAAGTGTTATCTCTGCTTCATTGAGAACGAAATGGTCGATTCCCCCGATCTCTCCAGGGGCCGAGGTGAAGAGCGGCCCTCCTGCCACAATTTTGACGCCTGCTTTTCTGCATCTGGCGACGATCTCCTCAACAGATTCCTTCTGGACTACCATGGCGCTTATAAAAACATAATCGGCCCATTCGAGGTCCCTGTCGTTCAAGCTCTCTATGTTCATATCACGGAGTCGCTTCTTCCATGCATCTGGAAGCATAGCTGCTACGGTCAGCAATCCAAGCGGCGGATGTACGGCCTTCTTCGAAATGAATTTCAACGCGTGCTTAAAACTCCAAAAGGTGTCTGGACACTTTGGGTATACGAGAAGCGCTTTCATGGTGTTCTCCGTTGTGAAGGTTCCGGTGGTGCTTGGGCTGCGGCATCGGCCGGCGCCCCCATCGTTGCGGGGATCCAGATTGCATGCTCGACGCTTCCATGGCGCTTGCTCTGTTCTGCTATCAGGATTCCTTCTCGTGTTTTTACCGGCTGTCTTTCGTTATCCCAAACTAGGACAATCGCCAGATCTCCGTTGTACATCGCGTGCTGCAAGATAAATGCCTCGTCCAACCCTTTCACCTGCCTAACCTCACTGACGGCATCTTCGAGGCTGGACCATGCCGCCGTAAGTCCAGTCTCCGAAGAACGCATTCTGACTATTTCCATCCACTTCATGTTTATATCTCGCTCCCTTCTGTCGTTACAATCTCCTGTCCTATTCGCAGATGGCGTGCCAAGGTGCATATCAACGAAATTGCTAAGAAAGACGCCATATTCAACTTGCCATTTACCGTATATGGTGGTTGTGTTTACGGTATATGGTAAAGCGTGCGGCATACGGGGAGTTTAAGAGGAGGTATAATGACGATGGATAAGCATGAGTTTTTTCAGGAAATCACACTCAGAATCAGCAGTAGTCTGGATATCGAGGAGGCCCTGACAAGTGCATCCGACTATCTGAGGGAATTTATGCCGGTCGACACGATGGGGCTACTCTATTTCGACGCGAAGGATATTAGCATCTTTCCTGTTGCTACGGTATCTCGGGAAGGGGCGGCGTGTCTCTGGGGGCTCTCTGCAACCCGCAATTCCGTGGGGGATGAGTTCTGGGCACTTATCAGAGAGCGGGAATCGCAACGTGCGCCGGTGGAGATCTATAATCGTCCCGGAGAAATTCCCGCCCCCGTGATTCGGTGTTTTCCGTCTCTGGCTACCTGTTCAATAATCGGGTTGGCATTGAACATCAAGGGGCAACCCGTAGGAGGGCTGGTTATAGCCGCAGAGGGGCATGATCGTTATACGCAGGAACATGCGTTGCTTCTGGGGGCAGTGAGAGATCCCATTGCGTTGGCAATGAGCAATGCGCGCCGGTACTCGGAGCTCGAACGTCTGAAGGACCTTTTGGCAGAAGATAATCGTGCGTTGTCAGCGGACATCAAGCGGATGTCCGGTACGGAAATTATTGGGGCCGATTTCGGTCTTCGCGAAGTGATCGAAATGGTGCGCCGAGTGGCGCCTTTGACGAGTCCGGTACTCTTGTTGGGGGAGACTGGAACCGGCAAAGAGGTGATTGCCAACGCGATTCATATGTCTTCACCCCGTAGCGAAGGTCCGTTGATCCGCATGCAATGCGGGGCGATTCCCGAAGCGCTTCTTGACAGCGAGCTGTTCGGTCACGAAAAGGGGGCTTTCACAGGAGCGTCCGATAGTAGACGGGGGCGCTTTGAACGCGCCGATGGGGGGACGCTCTTCCTGGATGAAATAGGAGAGCTTAGCGCGGAGGCCCAAGTCAAGCTGCTACGTGTTCTTCAGGAACAACAGTTTGAGAGGGTAGGCGGCACGAAGGTTCTTACCGTTAATGTACGCGTCATTGCAGCTACGCATCGCGATTTGGGCCAGATGGTGAGTGATGGCCTATTCCGAGAAGATCTTTGGTATCGCCTGAACGTGTTCCCAATCCACGTGCCGCCGTTGCGGCTTCGCCGCAGTGATATGCCGTCACTGGTTCAGTACTTTGTTGAGAGCAAAGCAAAGGAGATGAATCTGGAAAGAACCCCGGGGGTGACGCCGGAAACGCTTCGACGACTGCAGGCGTATACATGGCCGGGGAATGTTCGTGAACTACAGAATGTCATTGAGCGCGCCCTCATTCTGACCCGTGGAGACTGGTTGGTGATTCCCGCGCTTGGAGAAGAAAGCGGAGGGGCTCCGTCCCCGTCCTACGCTTCGAAAACAACGCGTGCCAAGACTATGGACGCGATGATTGCCGATCACATTCGCATCACTCTGGAGCAAACGGGAGGAAAGATTTCGGGCCTCGGTGGTGCGGCTGAACAACTGGATATGCACCCAAACACGCTGAGATTCAGAATGAAGAAACTAGGAATAGAGCTCTCCCGCGCACAGCGGTCTGTGCGCTGATGCGTAGTCGCTTTGACTTGGGATCTTTATGTCAAAGGTCGCAGCGTTCTTGACTGCCCTATACCAAGACGTTTCATTCTGAAGCGAAGTGTGCTCGGGTTCATTTGTAGTATTTCGGCGGCACCATCGGAGCCGGCAACCCGTCCGCCTGTATGTTCAAGTGTGCGGCGAATATGGTCAGCTATTGTTTGGTCCATGGTTTGAATGGTTGTTGCGTCGGTCACGGCATTTTGTTGAGGGCGAGATTGTAATGGAGCTAAAGTAGGAATTGACAATACGCTTCCGTGAGACAGGATGAGGGCCCGCTCCACGATGTTCTGAAGTTCACGAACGTTACCCGGCCAATCGTATTGCTTGAGACGCTCCATTGTGTGTTCGCCTATTTGAGGCGTGATCTCCAAGTTCATTTCACGCGCTTTGCGTTGAACAAAATAGTGCGCCATGGATGGAATGTCGTCACGGCGCAGGCGCAATGGCGGTATTCGGATGGGCAGGATGTTTAGGCGATACCACAGGTCTTCGCGAAATCGTCCGTCTTGTACCATCTGCTCAAGGTCCCTGTGTGTAGCTGCTATGACTCTTGTGTCTGTGGAGATGGTCTTGGTGCCTCCTATCCGTTCGAATTGTTTCTCCTGTAATACACGTAAAAGCTTTACTTGGGCGTCTGGGCTTAGCTCTCCGATCTCGTCGAGAAACAGCGTTCCTCCGTTCGCACGCTCAAAGCGTCCGCGTTTGCGTTCGGAAGCGCCGGTAAATGCACCTTTCTCATGACCGAACAGTTCGCTATCGAGAAGTGTTTCCGGTATGGCACCGCACTGCATTCGAATCATGGGGCCATCGCGGCGTGGAGATGCCATATGGATGGCGTTGGCTATGACCTCCTTGCCTGTTCCTGTTTCGCCTAGCAGCAGAGCGGGGCTTCCTGAAGGAGCTATTCGTCGAACCATCTCCATTACTTCGCGCAGACCGAAATCACTCCCGATAACTTCTGTGCCTGAGACGCGTTTGAAGTCGGCTATCAGTGAACGGTTGTCCTCGGCAAGCAGATCTTTAACGCGTTTGAGTTCCGTGTAGCGTCGGGCGTTACTCATGGCCAGGGTTATAGGCTCCTTGATACTTTCCAGAAGGGCCGTATGCTCGGCAGAGTATCGGTTCAGCCCGTCGGCTGATATGATCAGAACTCCCACATGCTCATCATGTATCATGAGGTTGATGCCTATAGATGAGCGAGATTTTAAGTCTGGGAAGCAGCGTGTAACTGCTTCAGGCAGATCATCAGGACTATTGTATGTCGAAATAAAATGATCCTGCGTTTCTTTCTCTAGGATAAACTGTAGAAATTCATTATCCAGAGGAACGGGTTCAAATGACTCATCCCACAAAGATGTGAATCCCTCGCGCGCAACCATTGCGACCGGGAACATATGCCGATTATCAGCAGCAACGTAGCTTAAACTTATCGTGTCTGCGGGGATAAACTTGCCAAGATATTCAAACGCTCTTGTCAGTGCTTGTTCAATATACAAACTGCTACAGATGCGCAGTGTTATTTCTCTGAAAAATTCGGATTTCTCTGCTTTCATTATCAACCAATCGGAGTTGTCGTATATTGCGGATAAGCAACATGCAGCATCGAAATGTGCAATATATTGCGAATTGCTTTCGTAATCAATAAATAACGACGAAAAAACGCAAGAAATCAATTGGCACGGCAATTGCAATATAGAGCATCAATACGAGCTAAAAGGAGTCAGCTACTATGAAGTGGATCGAGAAAATTCGCCTATTGACATCGAATGGAGGGCGGAAGATTGCAATTGAAGTCGCTGTGCAACGCTTGATCGACATAGAGGGCCACTCTAAGAACGTCGAGATATATTTACTACAGAACGCCCTCTATGAGGGCGATCTCAGCGTTCTTCTGGTGTGGGAAAACGAGAGAGACCCCGTCAAGAGTCGTGAGGGCCTCTTGCTAGCAGAGAATCTACAAGCCTACGGGCCGGTCAACCACACCGTATGGCACATGATTCCTTACAAAAAACAGATGTAGACAACCAACACACCAATCACATTAACAATACAAAAAGAGGAACAGGAATGAAGATGAACAAGAAGCTACTATCGGGAATCGGCGGGGCTCTGCTTGCCGTGACTGCCGCCGCCGTACTCTATGTGGGTGGCACGAAAAAAAGGGTCATCAAAAGTAATGAGATACAATCCAAGATGGCGTATATGGCCGCTCCCCGTCCGGTTGAAATGGCGCGCGTGGCATCCCTTTCATCCGGCAACACGCGTAGGTTTCCTGCGACCGTCAAGGCTTCTGAAGAAGCTGCGTTGTCGTTTCGCGTCGGCGGGCCGCTGACACAGGTAAATGTCAAGCTGGGAACTCCTGTCAAAAAGGGGGCTCTGCTGATGCAGATTGATCCCCGCGATTTTGAAGATCGTATTGAATCTCTGGAGGCACAGCTGTCCGGTGCTGTCGCAGTCGAACGCAACGCGATGCAAAACTACAAACGAATCGCTGAACTCTTCGAGGAAAAGGTTGTTCCGCAGACGGACTTTGATGCAGCTACCAGCGTCAAGGATGCTACGGATGCCGCCGTGAAGAATATCAAGGCCGAACTTCAGATCGCTCGCCATGCACTCATGGATACGTCCTTGATAGCGCCCTACGATGGAACTGTCACTTTGCAACTGGCGGAAAATTACGAAATGGTCAAGTTAGGACAGATTGCGCTTCGCTTTCAAAATATTCAGACATTGGAAGTCGCGGTAAGCATTCCGGAAAACGAGATCGTCAGCCGCGCCATTGATGAAGACACACCGGTTCAGGTTTCCTTCTCCGCTGTACCCAACCGCCAATTTGATGCTCACCTGAAAGAATGGAGTTCGACTGCCGATCCGATGACTCGTACTTACGCGGTCATCTTTGCATTCCGAGCTCCTGAAGCATTCAGGATACTGCCCGGTATGTCGGCCAGTATTTCATGGATCGAAGGAAACGCGCGTGAAAGCGTACTGACGGTGCCTGTTTCATCGCTCACCTCAGGTTTGGATGGAAGTACTTGCGTATGGGCGTATAACGAAACGGCAGACCATGTCGAACGCCGTCCCGTTTCTGTCGGTGAGCTGAAAGGCGCCAATCGAATCATCGTCACATCCGGTCTTTCAGAGGGGGAGCAGGTCGTTGTTTCTGGAAGCCGTTTAATTCATGAAAGTATGACGCTAAAAGCAATTGCGATCAACTAAGTAAGGAGATGTCCATGATGAATCCCGCAATATTTGCATTACGAAAACAGACAGTAATGGTCGTTATGATCATCCTTCTGATTGCCGGAGGTCTGCTTTCCTATGAGAAACTGGGGCGGCTAGAGAATCCTAGCTTCACCATTAAGACCGCCTTGGTAACGACACCTTATCCCGGCGCAAGCCCTGCTGAAGTGGAGGAGGAAGTAACGGATCCCATTGAGGAAGCGATTCAGTCGATGGATCAACTTAAGGAGGTGTACTCCACGTCTCAGGAAGGTATTTCGGTAGTTTACGCGGACATTAAGGACACATGCAACAGCAGTGAGCTCCCGCAGGTTTGGGATGAGTTGCGTCGCAAAGTTAATGATATGCAGAACCAATTGCCGCCCGGAGCAGGCCCGTCGGAAATCAATGATGATTTTGGTGATGTATATGGTGTGTTCTTTGCATTAACCGGAGAGGGGCGTTCCTATGCCGAGCTCAAAGAATATGCCGAAGATCTAAAAACCGAACTGCTTTCCTGTACCGACGTGGCCAAGATTGCCTTCTGGGGATTGCAGCAGGAGGTGATTTACGTTGAGTTTGATCGTGCGCGCCTGACTGAATTTGGTTTGTCTCCCGAGATGCTTGCCGGTGTCCTGCAAACGCAGAATGCAGTGCAGCCCAGTGGAAAAGTGGAGGTTGACGGCAACTATATCCGCCTTACTCCGACTGGCAGTTTCGGCAGTGAGCAGGTGATAGCAGATCTGTATGTCGGGGGTGCAGAGGGATTGGTGCGTCTTGGTGATGTGGCAGCTGTTCGTCGCGGTTATTACGATCCGCCTCGCCAGATCATGACATGCAATGGAAAACCTTCTATAGGCCTTGGCATCTCAACCAGCGAAGGCGGCAACGTTATTTCAATGGGAAAATCTATTAAAGTGCGACTTGCTGAACTGGACGAAATTCGTCCTGAGGGCATGTCTCTGCATATCATCTATTACCAGAGCGACATCGTTGTTAAGGCGGTTTCTGGATTCGTGCTCAACCTGGCAGAAGCTGTTGGCATTGTCGTGGTGTTACTAATGTTATTTATGGGGTGGCAAAGTGGCCTACTTATTGGGGTGGTGCTTTTGCTGACGATTCTAAGCACATTCATAGGTATGTATGTCCTGGGTGTTGACTTGCAAAATATATCGCTTGGAGCATTGGTTTTGGCGCTTGGCATGCTCGTGGATAACGCCATTGTGGTTGCCGAGGGCATTCTCATTCGTGTGGAGCGAGGGGAGAGTCGTAAAGAAGCTGCGGCTGAGGTTGTGCGTGATACGCAATGGCCGCTGCTGGGGGCCACGTTGGTTGCTGTGCTGGCATTTGCCGCGATCGGCTTAGCGCCGGGAAATGCTGGCGAGTTTTGTCAGTCTCTTTTCTATGTGATGGTGATGTCCCTGTTGATTAGCTGGGTGCTGGCGGTGACGGTTACGCCGCTGTTGTGTGTCTGGTTTCTGAAAATTCCAGATATTCACGGTGCAGATCCATACGATAAACCCATGTTTCGTCGCTACCGAAAGCTGCTCAATTTCACAGTTCGCCACCGTGTGATTACAGTCGGCCTTGCAGTCGCGTTGTTGGTATTGGCGCTGTTTGGATTTGGCTTTGTTAAGCAGATGTTTTTCGCCAAGTCTACCACGCCGTATTTTTACATCAATTACTGGAGACCTGCCGGAACGCATATCGAACGGACTGCAGATGATATGAACGTAATTAGTTCATATGCCCAATCACTGGACGGTGTGGAAAATGTAAATTCATTCGCCGGTGAAGGCGCATTGCGCTTTATGCTTTCCTACAACTATGTGACACCTGATTCCAGTTACGGTCTGTTGTTGGTTGAGGTGGACGATTACCGCCGCATTGCGTCACTGATAATAGAAGTAGATGCGTGGCTCAAAGAACAGTTTCCGAACGCCGAACCTTATTGCACAACCATTCCTAATGGGCCGCCGGCTGATTTTCTGATCGAAGCCCGCTTTGCAGGACCTGATCGGGAGGTACTGAAGCAGTTAGGTGATCAGGCTCTGACCATCATGCGTGCCGATCCCAATGCAAAAAGCGTGCGTCTAGATTGGCGGCAACCGGTGCAGGTGTTGAGGCCGGCGTTTTCGGAAACTCAGGCTCGTCGTGCCGGCGTTACGCGATCTGATTTGGCACAGTCATTACAGCTCAGTTTTGATGGCATGCTGGCCGGTCTCTATCGTGAAGAAAATGAAATGATTCCAATCATGTTACGCTTGCAGGAAGATGAACGCGTTGGAGTCAGTAATTTCGACAATGTACAGGTTTGGAGCTCTCTTAATCAACTGTTTGTGCCGATTCACCAGGTTGTGACCGATCTCGCTCCTGAATGGGAATGGCCACTGATTAAACGCCGTAACCGGCGTAATGTGATTACGGCCCGTTGCAATCCGGCAGTGGGTCTGGCAGAGCCGATGCGCCGGAAGATGAAGGATCAAATCGAAGCCATTGAGCTGCCTGCTGGCTATCGTTTTGAATGGGTTGGTGAATATGACCTGTCCAAAGAAGGCCAGGAGCCTCTGGCCGCTACTTTCCCGTTTTGTTTGCTTGGGATGTTCGTGATTGTGGTGTGGTTGTTTAATTCTGTGCGCCGCCCCTTGATCGTGTTTATGACTGTTCCGTTATCTATCATCGGCGTGTCTGCCGGTTTGCTGATTACGGGGCTGCCCTTTGGGTTCATGTCTATCCTCGGTTTTCTTGGTCTTTCTGGAATGTTGATCAAGAATGCAATTGTACTGATTGATGAAATTGAATTGCAGCTCAAACGAGGTGTGGTGGAATATAAAGCCGTTCTAGATTCATCGGTTAGTCGTATGCGCCCTGTCATTATGGCCGCCGGCACAACCATTCTTGGTATGGCCCCCTTGTTAGCCGATCCGCTGTACTCCGGCATGGCCGTCACCATCATGGGCGGGCTCTTTGTGGGTACGTTCCTCACGCTGATTATTGTGCCTGTGGTCTACACCATGGTCTATCGCATCAAAATTGATGAAATTCATCTTTAAAGGAGATTACAAACAATGAAAAACCAATGGATCTTATTACTCCTGCTCACGCCATCCCTGTTGATGGCACAAATCAACGGCCTCACCTTGGCCGAAACACGTGCAAACGTATTGGCGGGCAGCCCATCTGTTCGCCAATCCCTGCAACGTATTGCCGCCGCAGAAGCGGTTCTCAAGCAGGCGCATTCAGCCTACTTTCCGACGCTTTCACTAAAAGGAAGCTACGGCCACATTGATTCGGATACCCATCCTCAGTTTGACATTCTCAACAGTCTCGAGGTCGACTTCGATCAAGCAACCGTGGGTGTGCAGGCAAATTGGCTTTTGTTCGACGGCTTTGCACGTCAGGCACGATCGCTTAGCGCGAAGTACGGTGTCCAGGCATCGCGGGAACTCGCCGCTAACACCAAGCGGCTTCTGATCCAGTCGGCAACCGTCGCGTTCCGCGAAGCGCAGCTTGCCAAAGAAAACGTGCAGATCGCGATGCAGGATTACCGTTTCAATATGAACTTGGAGAGCGACGCCAAAAAACGATTCACAGCGGGCACGTTGCCGGAGGCAGATGTCCATAACTTTTCGATCCAGGCGCTTCGGGCTGAGAACTCGGCTCTCGCGTACAAGTTAAGCTACGAAACGGCTTGCACAGTTCTCGCCGAACTGATGGCGCTGTCCGATGCACGACTGCCTGAAGCCATGCGGCCTATTGCCATTAACTTCGATGAGCGTGGAACGGTCCCTGACCTCGACGACGAGCTCGAGTATGCCCTGCTGAATCGCCCGGATTTGAAGGCGCTTCAATCTGGGCTGCTGTCGCTTGATCAGCGGGTACGCGCTCTCAAAGGCGACCACCTGCCACGGGTTATGCTTGTTGGTGAAGCGAACTACGCCGAGAATGATGGATTGTCAGGCGTTCCCTCATATGATGACCAAGACTCCTTCGTCGGTGTGGTGGCAAAATGGGATCTATTCAGCGGTGGCCGTAAGATCAATGCCGTCAAAGAGGCCGAAGCCTCTTCGTATGAGGCCCAGGAACACTTGGATGCTCTGATCCTATCCATCCGTTCGGTATTGCTACAGCAGATCGACACAGCCGAGACCACGCAAGCAGTCTTTGTAAGGCAACATAAGATCCGAGACCTCTCCGTCAGCGTTCGTAACAGCGTAGAGAAGGCCTACAAAGTCGGCGCGGTTTCAGTTACACGCTTGAATGAGGCACAAACCGACCTTGTGAGGGCGCGCTGCACCTACACCAGTGCCTACATCATGTATCAACTTGTTCTGAACCAACTCGACGTTGAGACCGGCCGGGTACTGGCAGGGATAAAAGGAGCAAACCATGAGAACCGGTAACTACTTGATCATGGTAGAACTGGTTTCTGAAGACGGCAGCATGAGCGGTAACGATCTACGTGATTATGCCCAGTCCAGTCTCGAAAAGGTGTTGTCGCGTTTGACCGGCGTGGGTGAAGAGTGAAAACTTGGTATGGAATGACTGTGAAATCATTTCATAGATATATTATAAGGATGAATTTAAAGCCAATTATTTGCGCGGCTGTTCGATTCGTATTGTATGCTATTCTTGTTGTCGCTTTAGCATTAGTAATAAAGAACGATGCTGGAATTCTTATTGATGGTCATAAGTTTAGAGAAAATTCACAAACCGAATGGATGCAACAATTGCTTTTGTTGCTAACGAGTCTAACATTTATATTATCAGGGATTCGTTCGAAATCCCATAAGGCAATATCCAGCGGTTCCAAATAGGCGGCAATGCCGGGGGTCTGATCCTGTCGCGAGGAA
>CAZNWT010000101.1:0-16489 GCA_964576795.1 uncultured Victivallales bacterium | reverse complement strand
CGAGACGGGAAGTATAGTTGTCGTCACCCGGGAAGTGTTATTGTCGTTGACGACACAGCAAGTAAAGTCTCAGACTACGCAAACTCCAGTGCTCGTTTACGGTAATGCAGGTAGTTCTCATACGGCACTTCTTCGGGAACACCATGGTCACAGGTTGGGATGTAGCCGCCGCGTGCCTGCATTGACGGAAAAATACGGTCGACCATCTCGTCGATGGCAGCCTTGCTCTTGGCAAGGATCCGCTTATCAATCCCGCCCGTCATGACCAACTCAGGATACTGCTCACCAATCTCAACGACGTCGCAGCCTGATGCCACCTCAAACGGACTCATCACATCCAACCCCAACTCCTGATAAACCGGAATCGTCGGCGTGGCCCATCCGTCTGTATCGACCTGAAAATAGAGGTGCCGGTCTTGATCAATCTGACGTGCCTTGATATCGCTAATGAGCTGCTGGTAGTACGGAAGCAGGAATTCATGCATCATGTCCGGCGAAATCAACGGTCCGTTATTATAACAGATGTCTTCGCCGATAAAGAATTCGTCAATCGTGACATGCTCCTGATGTCGACTGATTACCGCCTGCGCCAAGACCAGCCAGGTCTGCATACAGTCATGGATCAGTTTCGGCTCGTCATAAAACTTGTAGAGTAGATCGCCTGGACCAATCAAACTGCGCAAATACATATACCCACCCACCAAAGACTGCGAGATCATCATGCCCTGCGATGCAGCCTCACGCATCCGTGCCATCCTTTCATCAAGCTGGGCGAAGCGCTCCGGCGAGCTCGGGGCCATCCGCCACTTGCAGAGCTCTTCCCACGTCTTCATATCCTTTACAGGATGATCCACATACTCCGGCATGAAGCCGCTCCGGCGTCCCTTGAAACAGAGTACGTGCCGACCGGACGCATCCTGCACCAGCTCATGCTCGCCGCGGTCCTCCAGAATCTTTTCCTCAAAACAAGGAGAGAACGCCGCCTCGCACCAACCGAGGCCACCCATTGCGCTTTTTCCCGATGGATCGTAGCCAAACAGCTCATCATGCGACACATTCTGCGGCATCCCCTGCTCCGCCCACTGCTCCAGACAATAGAACCCAAACTCCCGCTGCACAAAAGGAGCCCCCGGTGTGATTGCATACGTGTCACGCAACTTACGCGCCGGCGCAATCATCGCCTCCCGTGATACCATCCCGTGCACACCATCCTGAATACATTTGTCCTCGCGCATAACCCCCTCCACATACAGTTATCGACACACCCCAAAAATCTGCTGTAGATTAAACCATTGTATACCAGCACTTGTGAATGTATATTTCAGCGCATGGCATACATATTTCATCCCATACAAAGATTATGACCAATCTGCCAATATGCAATCAACCCGCCGAAGCCGCAGGACCATCTCGCAATCTGGCTGTGAATCTGATGAACATCTGGAGCGTCCAGGCGGACGCATCATATGATGTGCGCTGTACTCGCCCCAGAAGAGTACTCATCACGATCCGCACACGCGAAGGTGCGGGCAGGCTTAAGTTGGAAGGACGTCCGCCAATCGTACTGCCGACGGGGTCACTGATCACACTGGAGTACCCCCGACTGAAGCGCTACAACTGCACGGACTCAAATTGGACCTTCTGGTGGTTCGAGTACACGACCGCAGATCCATTTCCGATGGTCCTTAACAGCCCATATCATATCGAAGGTGACGTAAAGGACGCGACCGACTTCCGCGAGACATTCACGAAACTGCAGCATCCATCGGCCGCGCAGCGAAGTATCGCCTCGGCCACCTTCTCCCTTATGCTACATCGCTGGTTCGCAGAGATACGGCTGCAACATATTCCTTCCCCGCATCGAGCCGTAATCGAAGCCATCATCGACCGCATCCACGCAAACCTATCGTCCGACTGGACACTATCCCGCCTGACCGCCGAAGCCGGTCTGGGCGAGACACTCTTTCGCCGCGAATTCAGAAAAGCCACCGGTCTCGCACCCGCCCGCTTCATCCGAATCGCTCGACTGCACGCCGCCGCTCAGATGATCGAACAAGGCACCTACACCCTCGCCGCCATCGCCGAACAGCTCAACTTCTCAAGCCCATTCCATCTCAGCGCAGCATTCAAGCAACAGTTCGGCACCAGTCCGTCAGCGCGCACTACTGGGTGCGATGCATCCCCTTAGCGGGTTGTGCATACGACACGATCAATATCCAACAACCAACAAGGAATTTCCAACCGAACATCGGAAACCAAATGCAACCATTGCCCAGCAATGCCAAAAGCTGAGCCACGTTCTGGTGTTTTTCTTCCTTTGGACATTGGATATTCCTTGTTCGATATTGGATATTCGCTCTCTTCCTGTACATAGCTCCTTTTCGGATAGGCTCAGCTACCTATACCACAGCCCCCCCCCTGACATCTACACCACTTCGAAAACATCTCCACGGTTAAGAAGAAACTCAGGATCCACCGCAGCCTTGCACGTCTTCACCTGCTCCACGGCCTCCGGGCCATAGCAACGGAGGAAATCCTTGCGTTTGCGTTTTCCAGTACCATGCTCACCAGAATATACGCCTCCCAATTCCGCCGACTTCGCCACGATCGCATCGTAGGCCGCAACGCCTCGCTCAAGTTGGTGCGTCTCAGGTAACACAGTGAAGTGAAGATGACAGTCGCCAAGATGCCCAAAGGCGACATAGTCAAGCGACTGCGACTGCAACAGTGCATGCGTGAAGTCAAGAAACTCGGTAAACCGCTCCGGCGGCACCACCGTGTCGGTCATGATAGTGTAGGTGCCCCGATGTTTGACCGTCTCAAGTGCATTCGCAGGGAGAGAATGACGAGCTTCAAGGAACAGTGTGCGCAAGGCACTGCTGTCCAGCATCAGGATCGCATCCTCATCCAGTTCGACCCCGCTCTCCAACAGCGCTTCCATCCACTCCATGGCCACGTCCTCGGCAACCTGTCCGTGAAGTGGTTGCTGTAGGTAGATGGCCACAGCATCCTCACCGTGGAAGAAGCGAGTCTCGTGATCCATCATCTTGCGGCAGTTGACGCCGAAGTACTCAAAGGCAGAGAACCCACTGAGATCACCACTACAACGCGCACTGACACAGTCCCGCGCCTTCAGAGCCTCACCCTCAGTTGACAGTGAGAAGAATAAATCAAGATAGTCTGAAGGCTTCGGAGCAAGGGACAACTCGCACGCGGTAATCAGACCAAAAAGCCCCTCAGCACCAACCACAAGATCAACCAGGTCCAGACAGCCATCTGACGCAGAAAATGGACCGGCGGCATTTTTGATAGCAGGACGGACATAGCGAGGGACTGACCACACGCGTTCGGATTCACCGTCCGCCATAATAAACTCGCCGTTCTCAGAAACATACTGCCCACGCGTGGCATCAACAACGTGTCCATTGGGAAGGGTCAACCTCAAACGCATCACCCACGACCGTATAGCCCCCGTTTCTCCAGGAGTGAAGCCCGATGCATTGCATGCCAGAACGCCGCCAAGCGAGGCATCGCCACGACTGGTCGGGTCAACCGGAAGGCAAAGCGTATCTCCGGACTGCGCCAAGATCGCATCGCGAACCTCCTCGAAAATCATGCCAACGGGGGCAGCGGCCTTTTGCTGTGCGCCGTCCACGGTCACCGACGGTTGAGTCAATCGCGCCGTTGAAATCACGACGCCACCTTCAGGTGTTGCGCTACCCGTCAGATTGGAACGGCCTCCGGACAGCGTCATGAGAATTCCGCACGCATAGCAGGCACGCATAATGATGGCACACTCGTGCTCGTCACGTGGACGGCACAATCCATCCGCTTCCGATGGAAGGTGTGAACTGTCCTCCTTGTATCCCTCAATAATCGAAGGCTCAAGGACCAAATCGACATCAAAAGACTCCTTCAAGAAAGCGCTCAGCGGTACCACCAACGCTTTCCCGCGGTTCCCTATAGCGAATGCAGCCAGAGCCCGGAGCTCCCCCTCAGTCAATACCGCCTCAATCTCTATTCTGTTTGTGGCCATGCTCGACTCTCCCTTTACACACACGTCAACCGCTCTTAACAACCCCCGTTTTACAGGTGCATTGCACAACAGCCAACATACTGCCATCTCCCCTCTAACCACAAAAGAACAAACCGGCCTTTTGAAACAATTGCCTTGTATATGCAAACCACGACAGCCGAGCCCCCCCCAACACTACAGTACGGAAACACACACGATCACAGATCCCGATACAGGACGACCGGTGAGGGGGGCGTAGCGCAGTGAAAACTCAAAGCGGGTTGGCGAGCGAAGGCCATCTATTCCAGTTAAAATTTTGAACAAACTTGGGAACTCCGGCAGGGATAGTCAGAGAGGAAGTAAAGAAATATAGAAGGCGCAGTCCATATGACAGTCGCCCAAATGCATAGTGGCCTATATATACAATACCTACTCATTAAATGGCCAATCCATTCTTTCATTTTAAGGGCTCCGTATGGCAGGATGCTTACCTCTGCACGGACAACGATTCCAGCGCAATTAGCATGACTTTGATAAGACCGAAAAAGGAACGCACACGATGGTACTCCAAGACGATCCCAATCTGACGTATCTCGGAAAACTCAAGACTCGACGCAGTACCGATCCCCTGATCTTTACCGACTGGGCGTTAGTCAACATTTGCGAGCAATAACCGAACAGAAAGGACATCACTGTCATGAAGATCACAAGCGTCAAACCCCTCGTATGCCACTGCTACCGCACGAACTGGGTGTTCGTGAAGATCACAACCGATGAGGGGCTGCACGGCGTCGGCGAAGCCACCCTCGAATACCGCGAGCCAACACTCGTCGCGGCGATCCAGAATATGGAGCGTAATCTGATCGGGAAAGATCCACATGCAATTGAGGCAATCTGGCATGAATGCTATCGCGAGACCTACTTCCGAGGCGGCCCGGTCAATATGTCAGCACTCTCAGGAATTGAGATGGCGCTGTGGGACATCAAGGGCAAAGCTCTTGGCGTGCCAGTCTACCAGCTCATGGGCGGCAAGGTGCGTGATAAGGTTCCCTGCTATGCCAATGGCTGGTTCTCCCCTGCCACGGAACCTGCCGCGTTTGCCGAAAAAGCGAAAGACGCCGTGGCACGAGGATTCACAGGGCTCAAATGGGATCCCTTCGGAAAGACCTACCTCAACATCAGCAAGGCTGACATGCGCAACGCCTTGCGCTGCGTGGAAGCCGTCGTGGAAGCCGTTGGCGACGAGGTGGATATTTTAATTGAGGGTCACGGCCGCTTCAACGTGGCCACCGCCGTTCGGATCGGCCACGCTCTCGAGGATTACGACATCACCTGGTTCGAAGAACCTGTCCCGCCAGAGAATCTGGAAGCGCTAGCAGAAGTGAAACGGCGGGTACGCGTACCCATTGCGGCCGGCGAGCGCATCTTCAGTCGATGGAACTACCAGCAGCTCTTCAGCCTACACGCAGCCGATTACGTGCAACCCGATCTCAGCCACATGGGCGGCATCGGTGAAGTGAAGAAGATTGCAGCCCAGGCCGAAGCGAATCACATCGCCATCTGCCCCCACAACCCGAGTGGTCCCGTGGCGAATGCAGCCACACTGCAACTCGCCGCATGCACCCCAAACTTCCACCTACTCGAAACCATGGCACTAGATGTTCCCTACCGTGCCGACATCTGCAACGAAGATATCACGTTTGCAGATGGCCTGATGTCGATCCCCGATCGCCCCGGCCTCGGCATCGACTTGAATGAGGACGCGATCGCAGAACACCCCTATGAACCGAAAGACCTGCGCCATTACCGAGGAGATCTTACTGACATTCGGCCAGCAGATGCTATGCCGTGGTTCAAGTAGAATAGAGTGAACCACGGAAAGCACGGAAGACACGGAACTAGAATACTTCACCTTTCCATGCTTTCCGTAGCTTCCGTGGTTAGAAAAGAGCAGACGAGAGGAACATCATGCGTTTTGAGAATAAAGTTGTCTTGATCACCGGAGCAGTCCGCAACACGGGCCTATCCATTGCCGAAGCCTTTGCCAAAGAAGGCGCCATCATAGCATTGAACAGTCGCACCCCCGACGACGTGGCGCGCGAGGCCGCACGACTGCGCGACGCGTTCGGCGTGACCGTCATTGAAGCTACAGCCGATGTCGCCAATCAGCACCAGGTCGATGCAATGTTCGAGACCATTGAACGCGAGTGCGGTCGACTGGATATACTGGTCAATAACGCCATCCTCCAAGGGTGCGGCTACTTGCTGGTAGATACTCCCCGCGAGCTGCTCGAACAGGTCTTCGCCGTGAATGTTTTCGGAAGCTACGCTTGTGCCCAGGGCGCAGCACGCATGATGCTCAAGGCCGGCCGCGGCGCCATTGTCAACGTGGGATCCAACACGGCCGAACGTGCCATTCGTGAACGCACCGCCTACATCGCCAGCAAGGGCGCCATCGAATCACTAACCCGCGCCATGGCCCTCGAGCTAGGCCCCGCGGGCATCCGCGTGAACTGCGTTGCCGCCGGCTACATCCACTCCGATCGCTGGGATTCACTCACTACCGAAGTCGACCGACGCCACGCCAACATTCCACTCGGCGAAGAAGCGTACGGAAGCGACATCGCCGACGCCATCCTCTTCATGGCCTCCGATGCCGCCGCCAAAATTCACGGCACCCGACTCGTCGTCGACGGCGGTTGCCTCACCCAGTTACTCCCTGCGGACAGTGATGTTTGACTGGCTACAGGGATCACACCGTTAATCAACTCCAGTCAGACATCCCGCTGTACCGTCCACAGGACGAACGAGCACGAGTGTATCGTCATCACGCAATCAAAGGGGTCGCAAGACTTTCATTGCTCATCACGAGGGATGTTGAGTCTTTCGCGAAGCATACGGAGCGGAGCGGCCTGCTTTTTAAAGCCCGGCGTAATGCAATCGAATGAGCCCATGCCGTAAGCGGCTTTGCCCGCCTGAATGGTACCACAGCCGAGTGCGTTGCCGATCTTTGGAAACCTTCAAGCACTTCTGGGGCATCCCACCTAGCAGCCTGTAGGGTTCATCCATACGCGATGTTAGCAATTTGGACGATATGTCATGAAACTGACGTTTTGGATCAAAGCCCGACAGGCTATTAGCGTAGAATGGTTTGACGGATTTTTACGATGTGATAGTTTGGGGTAATGAACCGTTTTTACACGCAGAAATACAGAGGGAGCTCGAAAAAATCAAAATGACAGAATGGAATATCAATCTGGATGAAAGCAAGGTCAGAGCGTACCGCCTTCCAGAGATTTTCGAGGTACCACCCGACGATAGCGAGACTATGACAGGAGCTTGGTCCAGACAGCGCAAAGAGATCATCCGGGCCTTTAAGGTGTCTGAGTACGGAGACGTTCCCGATGCCCTTCCCGTAAACGTCGAGAAGTCAGAATCCTCCGACGTTGCCTTGGGCGGTCTGGCGCATCGACGGCAATTTCGTCTATCAATTCCGTTGGCAGGCGAAGACCGCATGGCGATCAATCTGTTGCTATACCTGCCCGCTCAAACGGCTTGTTCGCGGCTGTTCCTCGGGCTCAATTTCTCCGGTAATCAGACCATTTGTGATGACCCCGCCATTCCGATTACCGAGGAGTGGATACCCAATATCTCGGAGCCCTGGTCGCCTGATCACTACGCCATCGAATCGTCCCGTGGTGTCCAGTCAAACCGATGGCCGGTTGAACAGATCCTTTCACAAGGATGGGGCATAGCAACCGCCTACTACGGGGACATCTGTCCCGATGACGCATCTCTATACGCTGAGCGCTTGTCGCGCTGGCCTGCTGCAGCTGATCTCGCCCACAAGCCAGGTGCCATTTCACTATGGGCTTGGGGTATGTCTCGAATCATGGATGCCCTCGAACAGATCCCAGAGGTGGATGCCAAACGCGTATTTCTGACAGGGCACTCTCGCCTCGGGAAAACGGCGCTATGGGGTGGAGCACTCGACGAACGGTTTTCCGGAGCGTTCTCAAACGACTCCGGTTGCGGTGGCGCCTCTCTATTCCAACGCAACTTTGGCGAGAGCATTATGTCCATGGCGGATCAGTTTCCTCACTGGTTCACACCAGCCTTTTACACGTTCGCGAACGAGAACCCCCGGCTTCCTGTTGATCAGCATATGTTGTTGGCGTTAATGGCGCCACGTCCCCTGTTGGTCGGAAGCGCCAGGGAGGACCTGTGGGCCGATCCCAAAGGCGAGTTTCTGGCGACGCGGGCAGCATCAGACCTGTACCGGAAGTTGGGCTGTCCCGCGACATTCCCGAACGAAATGCCGGAATGCAACCAGCGCGTGGGAGACCGCATCGGGTATCATATCAGTCCCGGAAAACATGACATTACACCGATTGAGTGGGGCGTTCTACTGGACTTTGTGAAGAACAACCGACATATCTTGAATGACGATCACAGCGATTAACAGAAGCGTCGCCCCAAAACTGTAAAAGTTTAAGGAAACATGAAAAGGGGAATCACCCACCTGCCCACACTCGCAGTATGAGAAAGCGGCGCTGCTGACAAAGGGGGGGCATCGTGCACGCTCTCCCTGTACTTACCCCCGTTCAGAATTCAATTCTCAAAAGGTCTGCGTCTTGGCGGCATTCCCCTTCAGAGTCTTGCGCCCCGCCTTAACCAAGCCGGCATCGCCAAGCGTAAAACGGATTCCTAGTTACTTATTACGGCCTTCATAATTTCACAGAGGTCGTCGTGGATGACGAGTTGGGCTTCGGAATCGAACGGAGTTGGATCGCGGTTGATGATGACCAGCTTTGCGTTGCACGAGCAATAGCTGGGCAGGCTTGCGGCGGGATAAACCGCTAGTGATGTGCCCAGCACCAAAACAAGACCAGCCTTAGAGATCGCCGCAACTGATGAATCCCAATCATATTCCGGTAGCCTTTCCCCATAGAAAGTAATATCGGGTTTATAGATTCCGCCACAAATGCAGTGCGGAATGTCACCATTTTCAATGACAGGAAAAAGCGCGTCGGTCTCCGTCCGTGAACCGCACGACTGGCAGGTGCTGTGGATATGGTTGCCATGTACCGTAAAGACTGGCGAGGACCCCGCGCGCTGGTGGTAGTCATCCACATTTTGAGTCACGACCGTAACGTTATCCAAAGCGGCCAGAGCCCGGTGCGCCGCGTTGGGCTTTGCATCGCGCACCAGCGGATAAAACTCACGGGCAAAGTTATAGAAGATGGAGGGGGCGCGACGGAAGGTATCGAGATCGAAGACATTCACGTTACTTTTGTTGGAATAGAGTCCGCTGGCCGACCGGAAATCAGGAATGCCCGACCCCGTCGAAATGCCCGCGCCCGTCAACGCAACAATCGAATCCGCCGATTTAATCCATTCTGCCAATTGTTCCACTGAATTCATGACCCATAGATTACGCTGATCATGCAGATAAAGGGAGCACAAGCTTCATTCGCCACTTGTCCACATTCGCCACCAGGTGGACCGTGGCGTCCCGACGCGGTTGTGCAACGTGAGTGCCTAAAGAGAGACAGTCAGCCCCCGGCCCACCTGTCTCTCTACAGACTCCCTCACTTGCTCAACGCCGTCCAGAGGCCGGCATCCACCTTGCGCTCAGGCTTTGCTGAGCAAATGGAATTCAAGTCGCAGCGGCAATCCACGGTCTCGACTCACCCGTCTCTATTAAGTGTCAATTCGATGGCTTCCCCCTACTCGTACCCAGAGAATACGCCCCGCAAAAGCCCTCTAGAAACAAGCATGCGATATCTTGAATCTTTAGACGTGGTCCCTCTGCATCCTCGGTTGCATGTCTTAAAGGACAGATCATGGGTGCGGTTGCCCGACATGATAAGCGCATGCCGGCGCATACCCGTTCGGGAAGACGCAGCGGATCCGCGCACCGCTCTCTTCGTGTGGGCTGATCGTAACCTGGCCGCCCATAGCTGCGGCACGAAACCGCATAACCTTCAGTCCAATCCCTTCCTTATTCAGGAAATTGTCGGGCAACCCGATTCCGTTGTCGATAACGGTAAGGCTTAGCTTATCGCCTTGGGGTTCCAGAGCGATCGTGATCTGCTTGGCTTTCCCGTGGCGGATGGCGTTGTGCATGGCTTCACGGACAATCCAGAGGAGTTGCGTGCACGTTTCCGGGTCTTCGATGGCCGGCGCATCGCTGTCAACAAACGTGCAGACAACACCCATGCGCTCCTGGATATCAGCCGCCATCTGAACCAGGATCTCCGTGACCGGAGCGCCCCGCATATTGAACGACTGCAGCCCTCGCGTGACGTTACGGACGCTTCCCAGCGCCTCTATGGCCTGCTTTTCTATATCCTCAGCCTGCTTCGCCAGGGGCGAGCGTTGCGCCTTCAGCGCGTTGCGGAGCGCGGCCGCGCAGTATGAAATCGCCGTAATGTCCTGCCCCAGTGAATCGTGGAGATCCTGGCCGAGTTTCTGACGTTCAAGCTTGCTGATGTGGAGGAGTTGCGCTTCGGTGCGGCTCTGCTCAAGGCATGTGGCGAAGAGTGCACCCGCGGCCTGGAAGATGCTGATCAAAGTTCGTGTCCAGATTTTAGGCGCGTGGATCGCGTCGCAGGCGATTGTTCCGATCACTTCACCCTTACTGAGGAAGGGGACAAAGATGATCGACTGGTTGCCTTCGTCGAGGCAGATCTGGCGTTCCTGTTCCGCCTCTGGCGGGTAGTCGTCCAGTCGGTTCGTGGCGACATACTGCCCGGCCAGAAGCTGTCGTGCGGTCCACGGAAAGACCGTCATAGGAAGCTTGGTGAAGTACTCAAGCTGAGAATGAATACCTTCAGCGCACCACTCGTGCGTCATAGAAAACGTCTGTTTATCGCGCGAAAACACGATAATGCAGGATCGCTCCACTCCGGCAAATCGGCCAATGTCCCCAAGCGCCTGGTTGAAGGCGGAATCAAGCGCATCCGTGGACGCTGATGAGACTGTCGCAGAGACACGGGACAACAGGTCGAGAGCATCCGAACCGTCCGGATGGCTATTGTTTGCGTGTGTAATTTCAGGGGCCATGCAATTCGTCACTCCCTACTCCCTATGCAGATCGCCCGCAATCCGTATCATGGAGCAGTTCTCCCCACAAGAAATAAAGGGTGTCAGTAAAATGGTGCTCTGCGCCGTTTGCTTTACGAAAGTGGCTACACGCCTCGGTGGTCCCATGCTATGGTATCAACCGTTCAGCAAACACCGCTTTAGACTGCAATAATGCGGCTACAAATATAACACTTGACTGATCGGTCAAATATTTATAAGTTACCTTCATGAAACGCGGAAAACCTTTATCATTCGACCGCAATGAAGCACTTAAACGTGCAATGCAACTTTTTTGGCACAAGGGATATGAGCCCACTGGAATGACCGAACTTCTAGAACACATGGGAATTCCCCGGCAGAGCTTCTACAATACGTTCGGCAGCAAGGAAGAGATTCTCTTTGAGGCGATTGCCCTTTATGGGATTACTCTACATTCCATGCTTCGAGAAACAATAGAGCGAGGAGCGACTCCGTTTGAGAAGATTGACTGCGTTTTCGAGTTTTGGGCCCAGGAAAATCCGTACGGCTGTTTTGTCGGGAACTGTGTTGCTGAGTTTGGAGTAACCCGGGACAGGGTTGCGGAAGTAATGGATAAGCAGTTACTAGCCATTCGCGGTATTTTGACTCCCCTGTTTGAGGACGCTATTGAACGTGGCTATCTTCCTGCCGAACGAAATCCGGTGATTGCGGCGCGAACGATGCTGACGTACGGGCAAGGACTCGCGTTGATGGGTAAAACGACCATCGACCGGACTGAACTGATGGGGATGATAGAAATCATGAAGGGCTCATTGAAGCAGTAATTTTCTTGCTCAGCATTTGACTGATAAGTCAACTATTAAAGGAGGATGAAATGAACGAAAACAAACTGAATATTCTATGGACCAACGCGGATCCGGTCACTGCAAAACTCATGGTTTTCATGTACGGGAATAATGCCATTCGAAAAGGCTGGTGGGACGAGGTCACCATTATCCTGTGGGGCGCGACGGTTAAGCTGGTTGCAGAGGATGAGAGCGTTCAACACCTGATTAAAGAAGCGAAGGAGACAGGGGTCCACATAACAGCCTGTAAAGGATGTGCCGATGAACTGGGTGTCACATCAACGCTGGAAGGTTTCGATATCGAGGTCAAGTATTGGGGCGAACCGTTAACTGAAATTCTGAAAACAGATAGCAAATTGTTAACTATCTAATTTGGCTTAACCGACGAATGTCATCCACATATGCAAGAAGCCCATCGAACGGTACCAAGGAGAAATAAAATGGACGTAAAAGAAATGACCGCACCGTGCGGATTGGCCTGCTGGGCCTGCGCTTATTACAAAGACAACATTACCGACGAACTGGCTCAGGGAGTTGCGGAAATGCTGAAGATGGATGTTTCTGAAGTGGCCTGCAATGGGTGCAGAAGTGAAGGGGGTTGTAGTTTCGAAGCTCCGCTAACCGGAGGAAAAGGCTGTAAAACAAAAAACTGTGTTGCGGAAAAAGGACTGCACAACTGTTCAGAATGTAAGGAGTTTCCTTGTGAAAACCTGATGCCGGTTGTCGATGGATCTGACCGCGCTCCACATAATACCAAAATGTATAACCTGAGTCGCATCAGATTGATCGGCCTCGAAGCATGGAGCAAGGAGGCGGGCGAGATTCAGCAGAAATTCTTTCATGGTAAATTTATGTACGGAGAGGCCCCGGTTCTCGTGAAGAACCGAACTTCTGAATAATCATAAAAAAAGGAGAAGAACAATGGGATGTGACACGTGTAAACTTCGAGCGGCATACGACAAAAAACCAACGTCACTTATTGGACGCTTTTGGCGGTGGCATATTGGGTTTTGCCCCAAATGGAAACAATATCTAAAGGGTCTCTCTGAGGAGAAAAAAGCGGCGCTATCGAAACAGTATGATTTACGATAAATCGGTTGCTGATGAAGTGTTTTACAGAAGCAAGCAAAGGACGTGAAAAGAGGGTGAATAATGTTTAGCTACGAAGAGACTTTTTTTGAAGAACAGAAAGTCGCGGTATCCGCCGAAAAAGCGTGGGAGATCATTGCATTGCCAGGCGGTCTCACTCGGTGGCATCCATTTATGAAAATGCACACGGCGGAGCGCTGGGACGGCGTGGGCTCTACAGATCATCTGACCTATTACAGTGGGTATAAATACGATCGCGAAGTGACGCAGTGGATTGATGGTGTCGGCTATGACCTGAAAGTGACCGAGAACGGGAAACGCGAATGTACAGCGATTTGGCGCATAACGCCCCTCGACGAAACACACTGCATCCTACGAATCACGGGGGCAGTACCGTTTATTAAGAAGCTGCCCTTCCCCATCCGCTGGGCGCTGCTTCAATTTAAGATGAAACCTGTTTTCAGCGACTATCTCAGACGAATTCTGAAAGGGTTCGCCTGGCACGCGGAAACCGGGATGCCGATTCAAAAGAATCAGTTCGGTCCGCATCCCATTTTTTCACCAGAAGGTTCTGTCAAAAGTTTAACTACAAGTAATGAAAACAGGAAATCGGGGGAGAACGGCATCATCGTCACAACTTACTGAGAAACAGAGTTGAGTGTGTTTAGATGTTGTGTAGGACGTGCTTCTCCGGTATTCCGGTGAGCGCGTGGATTGATGCGCGTTGTGAAGACACGCGCTCCCTGGAATACCAGGGAAGCACGTCCTACAAGGTTTTGTTATAGAGATAAGGTTTTGACAGAACACAAGGATTAACAAATGAACAAAACGTTTAAACTAAAGAATTTTATCATCATCACTCTGATTACCAGCGTGTGGGTTCATGCCTATCAGCTGGTGCGGTTCTTTGCTTATGTAAGGGGAGAATTACAGAGTTTCTTACCGATGGTTCCCAATGTAGCCCCCATGGATAATTTAGAGACGCTAATCATCTGGGGGGCATGGGACACTCTGCTGGCGGCATTATATGTATTTCTGTTTTGGCTGTGTGCCCAGGTGTTCGGCAACAACCGGAAATCTGTTCTGCTCAGCGGCGTGGTATCGTGGTGCTTTTTCTTTGTCCTGTACTGGGTGGGGACCGCAAACATGAATCTGATCGGCTGGCAGCCATTACTCATTATCCTACCTCTGACCTTCTTTGAGCCGCTGGTAGCAGCCATGATCGCCTCCAAACTTTATTCAAACAACGAGGCCTAGTTCGATGGCTGTATCCAACGATTTTCTCGAATATATTAGGGACCAGCTCCAGGAGTGGGGCGAAATCTCTGTGCGAAAAATGTTCGGCGGCGCTGGACTTTATCGTGATGGGAAAATGTTTGGACTGGTTGCCGACGATGTCCTCTATCTAAAAGTCGATGACACCAACCGGAAAAAGTATGAGGCCGCCGGATCGGTTCCGCTAAAGCCATTTGATGACCAGAAAACGGTGCTTTCATTTTACGAAGTCCCGCCGGATATTTTTGAAAGCCCGGTCGATCTGGTCGAGTGGGCAGACGAATCATTGGCCATTCAGAAGAAAAAAAATGATGGAATCCCTTTCCACCCAGCAGGCGAGGAAACTGATACTGCTATCTCAGGGCCTGCCACCGACAGCGCCGACGGGAGGCGCGGTGGCGGCGACGCTGTCAGCCATAGAACATCTCGGGGGGCAATAGGGGTCAGGGCTTCACATCCAACATTAGTGTTTGAGGGCAATAGGGGCAGGGCTTCACATCCAACATTTCAAAGAGTTGGTTCTGTTTCTGGCGCAGTGCTCTGGACCGTGTTGCCCGGTCTCCAAAACGCTTGATTGCCATCCCGACCGCAGTTTCGTTCCTGCCTCCTGCCAGTTCGCCAAGTTCACGCAATGTCACTCCACATAATTGCCGTGCTCCCCACAAGAACAACGGCAACCCCCAATCACCATGACGTCCGGAAAATCTCTCCCAATTCTCTTCCTTGAGCTCCGCCACTGCTTCACGGACCTGCTCAACGCTCACCCGCCTGCGCAGCTCACGCTTGCCTGCTATCCCTCTCAATGACATTGCAGAGGACAGTTTGCGCATGCGCTTGGAGAACTGCTCGCCTCCTATGGCCACGGCATCTCTCAGTCGCTCTATCCGGGCCGGATCCACTCCATAGGTCAACCTGACCTTTGCTTCCGCCCGATACTTGACTGCCCGTTTTTTCTTTTCTCTTGCCGTACGCCGCAAGAGTTCTCGTGTCTCAAGCCACTTCGGAGTAGCCCGGTATCCGCCGTAGGCCCCGTAGGAACTCCAGCGGTACTGTCTCAAACGCTTCAGTCTTTCGGTTACGTCTTCCTTGGTTGGCTCTTTGAAGCCTTTTGCTTGCTGAACACGCCCATTCTTATCCAAACCCAACCCCTTGATTCTCAGGGGGTTGAGGTGAACATAGAAACTCAGATCATATGCCCATCCGCTGTCTTCCACTGGAATGGCTCGATACCGGCCCTGGAACAGTGGCCCCACCCGGTTATGTCGCGCATTGTACCAGGCACTATAGCTACCGTGAAACCACTGCATGCCAGCACTCAGGTTCGCGTCAGGCGTCTGAAATATCCCGTGGTAGTGGTTTTCCATCAACACCCAGGCGTGGATCACTACTCGGTAGCGCTCATGCATCTCCGCCAGCAGTTCCAGGAAGTGCTTCCGATCTCGTTCATCGGCGAAAATTGCACGGCGTTCCAATCCCCGTCCAAAAACGTGATACCACGCATCTTCGTATTCATATCGCACAGGTCGTGACATGCTTGTAGTTCATCACAACACATCCCCTCCCGTCAACACCAATGTGTGCGATGTGAAGCCCTGACCCCTATTGATTTTCGCAACGGGGAAGGTTTTTCCGATTTGCTTTATAAGCCAAAGGTTGAACAATGCGTGACACTGACATTTAAGCCAATTAAAGGCCAAATCGGCGCAACAGACTTAGATTTCATTGATACAAGCAAGAACGCCTATAAATGGGTTGCTCAACTTAAACCCAAACATGCACAACAAGCAGTCGAACAGTTTGCACGCGAATTAAGTCGAGTCGGTCTTACTGAATCAGAATGGCTTCGCCTAAAATCCAAATAAAGTTATGCCTAGAAACTGGACAGAACACGAACTGCTGATCGTAATGAATCTGTATTGCCGATTGCCTTTTGGCCAGTGCAACAGCAGAAACAAACTCGTAAATGAAGTTGCACAAAAAATGGACCAAACTTCAGGATCGGTCTCGCGCAAGCTCGGAAACCTCGCTTCACTCGATCCTCGACATCAGGCTCGCGGTGTTGGCGGACTTCCCCATAACAGCAAACTTGACCGCACAGTCTGGTCAGACTTTCAAGAAAACTGGTCCGCTATGGCTGAGAAGAGCGTAACCGTTCACGGGGTAGAATAGCAGGAGTGGGGCAGAAAACCAGCGTGGT
>CAZNWT010000100.1:0-16777 GCA_964576795.1 uncultured Victivallales bacterium | reverse complement strand
AATGGAGGCGTTGATTATCAACGACTTACGACTTAAAGTGCGAAACTCGGGCTAATGTATTGTTGATGCTGTGACGCAAACGAATATAGCCGTTTCAGGCGGGTTAAGAAATTTACCCCTCGTTATCCGTTCTCGTCGCCCGTTACCGAAAACCGAAATGGCGAGATGGCGGGGAGGATTAAATCGCTTAACGGTTACGCACAATAGAACCTTGCGTCCATAGCAGCATCAATCAGCGATCGAATTGCATGTCGTGGAGGCGCTTATAGGCCCCACCTGCAGCAAGGAGCTCGTCGTGGGTGCCAATTTCAACAACACGCCCTTTATCCAAAACCACAATTCGTGAGTAGTTCTTAATCGTTGAAAGGCGATGTGCAATGGCAAATACCGTACGACCTTCAACGAGTTCATCCAAAGCAGATTGTACAATTCGTTCCGATTCCGTATCTAATGCACTTGTCGCCTCATCCAGAATCAATACGGAAGGGTTGTTCAAAATAGCGCGCGCGATGGCAAGTCGTTGACGCTGCCCTCCTGAAAGACGAACCCCCATCTCACCCACAATGGTGCTGTAGCCCTCCGGCATTTCCAGAATAAAGTCATGCGCATGAGCATGGTGAGCCGCCTGCTCAATCGCCTCTTGCGAGGCATCAGTGCAGCCATACGCAATATTGTTGGCCACCGTATCATTGAACAGAAAGGTTTCCTGCGTGACTAACCCCATCTTCAGGCGTAACGACCTGATTGTCATGTTACGAATGTCGGTCCCATTTATAAGGATGCGCCCGGAAGTCACATCAAAGAATCGGGGCAGTAAATTGACCAACGTCGTCTTTCCGGCGCCAGAGCCACCAACCAGTGCAATACGTTCCCCGCTCCTTACATCCAAATCTATACCGTTAAGTACATTTGTGTCGCCGTATGCAAACCCAACATGGTCAAAGTGGATGCGTTCAATGGCACCCTCAAATGGAATCGCATTGGGAGCATCGCGCACGGAAACTTCGGTATCAAGAATTTCAAATATGCGATCAGCGGCGGCAGAGCTCTGTTGGATGCTAAGGTGGATCTTGCTGAGTCGCTTGACGGGATCATAGAGCATGACCAACGCAATGGCTAACGTTATAAACTCATTCAATGGCATTCCGGTACGCGCGGCATACAAAAGCGCAAACACAAGGCCGAACCCAGAAATCAGGACAATAATCGGTTCAATCAACGCCTTGGCCTTCGCGACCCGCATAACACGACGGAAGAAATTACTGCAATGCAATGCGAAGCGAGTCTGTTCGCGCTCCTCCATGCAGAAGGCCTTCACAATCCGAACCCCGCTAATGGTTTCCTGCATAATGGTAACAATCTCGGCGAGATACTCCTGCCCCTGCTTCGAAGCGCGACGGACACGACGACCAAACACAAGAATGGGCAACATACAAAGCGGAAACAGGACCAGACAGGAAAGGGCGAGTCGCCAATCCCGGGTAACGGCATACGCTATCGTTCCCACAAGCACAATGGGCTGACGCGCCAAATCTGTAAGCACATTTGAAACCGCCCTTTCAAGCAGCGTCGAATCGTTGACAGTTCGGGAAATCATCTCGCCAGTTTTGGTCGAATTAAAGAATCCTACCGACAGATCCTGAAGATGGGCAAACGTGCAGACGCGCATATCCATAACCACGCGGTTTCCAACCCACTGAACAAGGTAGGCGTTATAGAACTGACCAACCCCGCGTACAAACATCAGCAGCACAAGCCCTCCACCAAGCAAAGCCGCCATTTTCATATCAAGAGGTTGATCCTGATCAAAAAAACGACCCAGCGCTTTCTGAACAATAGGGAGCAGCCCCACGGTTGAGCCAGCAAATATAATACCACACAAAGCGCCAACGATGAGACGCCACATATAGGGCTTGGTATAGACAATAAGCCGCCGGTACGTATCCCAGTCAGAGCGTTTCGGTATTGGAGATTCAGCCATTGTAATCCAGTCTTATCTGATCCGAAACGATCTTCGAATCAAGTGTATTTTACGATCTCATCAACCGTTGTATACCCATCAAGCAGACACTGAATGCCATGCTGACGCATGGTCGTCATGCCCAATTCAATAGCCTTCTCTCGAACTACCAGCGTTGGCGATCGCTCGTTAATCAAATCTCGGATTGGATCCAAAACAGAAAGGTACTCATAGAGTCCTCGCCGACCATGGTATCCGGTATCGTTACAGAACGAACACCCTGCTCCATAGTAAAAAGACCGCTCCCCGACATCAGTAGCCGACAGATTCAAAACATCAAGCGACTCCTGCTCTGGCGTGTAGGGCGTCTTGCACTTATCACAGATCGTACGCACAAGCCGCTGACCGAGAACGGCTTCCAGCGTGGCAGATATCAGAAACGGATCAACGCCCATGTCGATCAAGCGCGTCACAGCCCCCGCCGAGTCATTCGTGTGCAACGTACTGAACACCAGATGCCCCGTCAGCGAAGCCTGCACAGCAATCTGTGCGGTCTCAATATCACGAATTTCACCAATCATCATGATGTCAGGGTCTTGACGCAAAAAGGCTCGCAAAATGTTGGCAAACGTGTTTCCAACACTCTCCTTCACCGGCACCTGAATGATGCCTTCGACATCATATTCTACCGGCTCTTCAGCCGTTAAAATCTTGGTCTCAATCGTATTTACCCGTTTCAGTCCTGAATAGAGGGTCGTCGTTTTTCCAGATCCGGTTGGACCGGTCACAATCACAATGCCATTGGGTTTCATAATATCGTGCGTAAATTTTTCATACACATTGTCCGGCATTCCCAGATTCTCAATAGAGAGGGAGACATTACTTTGATCCAAAACACGCAACACCACGCTCTCGCCAAACTGGGTGGGCAGCGTCGAAACACGTAGATCAATCGGGCGACCCCCAATCGTAAGCTGAAGGCGACCATCCTGCGGCAAGCGCCGTTCAGCAATATTCAAGCCGGACATCACTTTAATTCGGGATATCAACGGCAACGCCAGCCGCCTGGGCGGAGGCGCCATTTCATAGAGCGCTCCATCAACACGATAGCGAATCCGAAATTCCTTCTCGAATGGCTCAAAGTGAATATCCGACGCGCGATCATTTACGGCCTGATACAAGACAAGATTCACAAAACGGATCACGGGGGTCGATCCCGCCGCCTCCTCAATGCCCTGCTCATCCGCATCATCCCCCAGCGCCAAATCCCCTGCATCTTCAATCTCATTTTCAAGCGCAGACAGCATGTCATTCACCGCCGCGCTGTCATCACCATAGAACTGATTGATACACGCCCGAACATCGTCAGCACGCGCCAAGACAAACGAAACATCGCTGGTCAGCACAAACATCAGTTCATCCATAACCTCAGGCGTCACAATGTCACAGACCGCGACTTCGACCGACGTGTCAGTCATAGCCACAGGCACAACATTGTACATGCGAGCTACACTAGCTGGAATACGGTGAATAATATCGACAGGGATATCAATGGCGGGAAGGTTGACAACATGTGTCCCCAGATAACCGGCAATCACTTCAAGCAGAGGATCCTCTTCGATCAACCCCAAATCCACGACAATATTACGAATGGTCTTGCCAGACTCGGCATGTCCAGACGCAATGTCTTCCATCTGCTCCCCACTCAGAATGCCTTGCTCTACGAGCAAGTCCAGCAGCGGGTCATTTAATGTTACTTCATCCATGAGACTGTCTTGAGTTAACGTTTAGAATCCGTACCCTGCAATTTCTGAATTACAGATTCAGGATCCTGTGCTTTGGTAATCAAATCTTCGTAACGAATCTGCCCAGCTTGATAGAGTGCCATCAAATAGGCATCCATCGTAATCATGCCGTGCTTAGCACCCGTCTGAATGTCAGAGGTAATCCGGTACGTCTTGTTGTCGCGAATCAGCGAGCGAATGGATGGCGTCGAGACCATAAGCTCAAAGGAGGCCACCCGCCCCGGACGATCGGCACGAACCAATAGCAGCTGCGAGATCACAGCAACCAAACCCACCGAAAGCTGCGTCCGAACCTGCTCTTGCTGGTTCGTTGGAAATGCATCCACAATACGGTCAACAGTACTGGCCGCACCCGTTGTGTGCAATGTTGCAAAAACCAAATGCCCCGTCTCTGCCGCCGTAATGGCAGCTTCCATCGTCTCAAGATCCCTCATTTCACCCACGAGAATTACATCTGGATCTTGTCGTAGCGCTCGCCGCAGCGCCTCTTTAAACGAGGGCACATCCACACCAATTTCACGCTGCGTGACGATGGATTTATTGTGTTCGTGATAGTATTCAATCGGATCTTCAATCGTAATGATATGGCAGTCACGCTCCTGGTTGATCACATTGATCATACTCGCAAGCGTCGTTGTCTTCCCTGATCCCGTAGGTCCCGTTACCAGAATCAAACCACGCGGACGAAACAATAGATCCTTAACCTGTGCAGGCAACCCAAGCTGTTCCAACGTCATAAGCTCTGTTGGAATCTGACGCAAAACAATTCCCACGGTGCCCTTCTGCTTCAGAATACTAACCCGAAAACGCGCCGCTTCCCCAAAACCAAAACCAAAATCCGTCCCCCCCTGTTCACGCACTTTCTGCTGGTGATCAGGCGACGTAATGCTCTTCATCAAGCGCTCGGTATCTTCGGGGGTCAGCGACTCCACATCCAGTGGTTCAAGTCTGCCGTGCAGGCGGAGCATGGGAGGGAGTCCAACGGAGATGTGCAAATCGGAAGCGCCCTCATCAATCGTCAACTGCAGCAGATCGTTCATCTCAACCTGATTTGGTGGAATCTTATCTTCAGAGTCGTGTTGTGCACTCATCAGTTTATATCTCCCATTGTAACACGAAGCACTTCCTCAATGGTGGTCATGCCAGAGCCTACCTTACGGAGTCCATCTTCACGAAGCGTCCGCATCCCTAATTCGCGTGCGTGCACACGCAATGCGGCTACCGGAACCCTGTCAGAAATCATCTTTTGAATTTCGTCGTTTACCAGAAAAATCTCGAAGAGGCCCTTACGACCCGAATATCCGCTCAGTGAACAATGACTGCAACCATGCCCTCGCGTCAGGGTCTGGCCATGAAGCGGTGCAGCTGCGGGCCCTAGTGAAGCCAACGCCTCCGGCGAGGGGGTATACTCCTCTTTGCAGTGTTCACAAATACATCGCACCAAACGCTGAGCCATCACCGCACGAATCGAAGATGCGGCCAGAAATGGCTTAATCCCAATATCCAAAAGACGCGAAACGGCGCTTGGGGCATCATTCGTATGCAGCGTGCTAAATACAAGATGACCGGTAAGGGAGGCTTCAGTTGCAATCTTGGCCGTCTCCAAGTCTCGAATTTCACCAATCATAATGATATTCGGGGCTTGACGCAGAATTGAACGAAGGGCCAGAGAAAACGTCAGACCCACATCCCGATTCACCTGAACCTGATTGATACCCGACATCAGGTATTCAACCGGATCCTCCACAGTAATGATCTTTCGGTCGGGACGGTTAATGTGGTTGAGGCACGCATACAACGTCGTCGTTTTTCCGGAACCCGTCGGGCCAGTCACCAGGATCACACCATCCGGTAGTGAAATCAGGCGTTCAAACGTCTGCTGGTCATCTGAAAAAAAACCTAGCTTTGGCAACCCCAAGGCAAGGTTCTGTTTATCGAGAATACGCATCACGATACTTTCACCATGATTCGCCGGGACTGTTGAAACACGTAAGTCAAGTTCGCGCCCCATAATGTTAACTTGAATGCGACCGTCCTGGGGAACCCGCTTCTCAGAAATTTTCATTCCCGCCATAATCTTCACACGCGAGATGACGGCTGACTGCAACCGCTTGGGGGGACTGTCGGACTCATGAAGCACGCCATCAACTCGGTAACGCACTCGAAACCGCTTCTCCATAGGTTCCAAATGAATATCCGATGCACGGCTGCGATATCCCTCAAGAATAATCAGACTAACAAGCTTAATGATAGGTGCGTCAGATTCCGAAGCTCCATCGGTATCAATTAGATCATCCTGAACGGTTTCGACATCAACCGTGCCTTCCGTAATCTGATCCAACATCCCCTCAACGTCGGCCTCATCGGCATAATAGCGATCCAGAACGGCTTTAACCTCATCCCACTTCGCCACCACGCCATCCACCTGTACTTTGAGCATGTACCGCAGCGAATCGAGTGTGTCAAAATCAAGCGGGTCACTCATCGCGACGGTAAGGGTATCTTCGGTGCGATAAATCGGAACCACGTTGTAACGGCGTGCGGTCTCAATCGTAAGCATGTCCCGCACTTCGGGCGAGATGTCGATGCCTTGAAGGCTTACAAACTCCATACCGAAGAGTCCGGCCAGCATTGTGAGAACTTCATCCTCAGAAATGACGCCGTCCTGAATCATAATGTCAACGGGAGACCCTTCACGTTCTCCAACTTGAGCACGAGCTTGCTCAATCTGATCCTGCATTAGCAGACCGTTCTCGAGCAATACTTCAAGTACATATTCGTCGTTCGACGTCAACACATCACCTTTTGAAAGTTTCGCTTGCTCATGTGCCAAGCTTATTGGATATCATCTGCCCCACAACTTGCGGATTCGCCTTGCCACGACTCATGCGCATCACCTGCCCCACCAAAAATTGTGCAGCTGCTTTTTTCCCATTCTTATAATCTTCCACAGATTGCGGGTTCTCTGACATCGCCTGATCCACAAACACCTCAATTGAGTCTTCATCACTAACTTGTGCCAAGCTCTTGTCGTTCACGATAGCACGCGGATCGCCACCTTTGTCAACGAGAACCTCAAAAACCGCCTTTGCACTCGTCATGTTGATTGTGTTCGAATCCACAAGCTTGACAAGATCGGCCAAAGCTTCCGGCGTCAGATGCAAGTTTGAGACACAGGCATCGCCGTCCCCCAAAACCCGCATAACCTCCGTCATAATCCAGTTCGAAACCCCTTTGGGATTGCCTGCCCGCTTTGCAGCAGTCTCAAAGAACTCGGCCACATCCCGCTTGGCAACGAGGACCTCAGCGTCATATTCCGGCAATCCATATTCCAACACAAAACGCTCCCGGCGGGTTCGTGGCAACTCAGGGAGGGCCTCACGCCATGCGTCTACTTGCTCCCGTGGCAACACGACAGGCAACAGGTCAGGTTCTGGAAAATAGCGATAGTCATGCGCATCCTCTTTAATGCGCATACTCGTCGTGATACCTTTTTCCGAATCCCAGCGGCGTGTCTCCTGAATAATGCGTTCTCCGCGCTCAAGCATCGCCGTCTGTCGAGACACTTCGTAGTACAGCGAATTCAGAACTCCCTTAAACGTATTGAGGTTTTTCAGCTCCGCTTTTGTGCCCAATTCCTTTTGCGACTCAGGCCGTACGCTGACATTGACGTCACAACGCATATTGCCCTCTTCCAGATTGCAATCACTGACTCCCACATAAAGCAAGATCTGTCGCATGGCCTGAAGATAGGCATACGCCTCTTCCGGTGACTCCATATCCGGTTCGCTGACAATTTCCATGAGCGGATGGCCGGCACGATTGAAATCAACCCCACTGGATTTTGCATAGTGGGTGCTCTTGCCCACATCCTCTTCAAGGTGAATGCGCGTCACACCAATAACCTTATCCTGACCCTCAACCGTAACGGTAACCGACCCTCCCTCACAAAGCGGTTTGTCGAACTGGGAGATCTGATAGTTCTTCGGCATATCAGGGTAAAAGTAACTCTTGCGATCGAATTTACTATACTCACTGATGTGAGACCCGATCATGAGGCCGGAGATCACCGTCAAGGTAACGGCCTCTTTGTTCATGACAGGCATTGCCCCCGGATAACCAAGGCATACAGGACAAACGAGCGTGTTCGGCGGCGCTCCATAGCCTGTCGGACATGCACAAAACATCTTGGACTGCGTCTTGAGCTGCACATGCACTTCAAGCCCAATTGTCGTCAAATATCGCATTCGTGAATCACCTAAATCATTGCTTTAAACAGGTTAACCAGCCATTCCCTGGCATCCCAATTCCTGCTTTCAAATTTTCCATTTCCCATTTCAAGATTTCAAAATTACTTTTTCACTGCCTGCTCATAGGCGTGTCCCACATGCAACACGACCTCTTCACCAAATGCCGGCCCCAGAATCTGCAATCCCACAGGAAGCCCTAATTCCGTTGGCGGACAAGGCACGGACATGGCTGGAATTCCAGCAAGATTGGCGGTTGCCGTAAACACATCGTTTAAATACATCTTCAACGGATCATCAATGTTCTCGCCGACCTTGAAGGCTGGGGTGGGTGTCGTGGGGGTCAAGATGGCGTCACACACCTTGAACGCGGCTTCAAAATCACCTCGAATGAGCGTTCTGACCTTTTGTGCTTTCAAATAGTAAGCATCGTAGTAACCGCCACTGAGCACATAAGTCCCCAAGATAATGCGCCGCTTAACCTCAGAGCCAAACCCCTGCGCTCGCGTCTTGCCATACATGTCAATCGGATCGGTTGCACCTTCCGCGCGCACCCCATAACGAACACCATCAAAACGGGCAAGATTCGTCGAGGCCTCCGCCGTAGCCACAACGTAATACACCGCAATGGCATACTCCGTGTGCGGCAATGTAACATCTACAATCTCAGCACCCAAGCCACGGCACACCTCAACAGCGTCGTTGATGCGTGACCTAACGTCATCATCCATTCCATCCACAAAGTATTCACGCGGCAACCCCAGCCGAATTCCTTTGAGATCCGTCTTCAAAGCCGCCGTATAGTCGGGCACCGGAACATCAAGTGTTGTCGAGTCCATGGGGTCACGCCCCGCCATAACACCCAACACAATCGCAGCATCGCGCACGGTATGCGTCATGGGGCCAATTTGGTCCAGCGAGGAGGCAAACGCCGTCAACCCATAGCGAGAGACACGACCATAGGTTGGCTTAAGTCCGACACAGCCGCAAAAAGCGGCGGGTTGGCGAATAGAGCCTCCCGTATCCGTCCCTAATGTCGCAATCGCCTCACCGCCCGCAACCGCAGCGGCGGAACCACCACTGGATCCCCCGGGAACACGATCGGCATCGGCAGGATTTCGGGTCACCTGATAAGCGGAATTCTCCGTCGATGACCCCATCGCAAACTCATCCATATTGGTACGCCCCAGGAAGACCGCACCCGCATCGCGAAGTCTCGCGATTGCGGTAGCATCATACGGAGCTGTATAACCGGCAAGAATTCGCGAAGCACACGTACACGGCTGACCCTCAACGTTCAGCAAATCTTTAATGCCAACCGGAACCCCCAACAAGGGCCCCTCTTTGCCTGCCAAACGCGCACGATCGGCTGCACGCGCCTGCTCAAGGGCATAATCCTCATCCACGGTAAGATAGGCACAAAGCGCGGAATCACGAGTGCGAATCCGAGCAATAAGCGCCGAGACCAAGTCCTCTGAAGTGTACGCGCCACACACCAGTGCGGCTTGCGCCTCTGCTATCGTAAGACTATCAAAATTGAAACTCACAACAACTCCATCCCTACTCCAGAATTTTCGGCACCGAAAACTGGCCATCCACCTCGGCTGGCGCATTTGCCAGAACCCGGTCACGATCAATTCCATCACGCGCCTTGTCCTCACGAAACACATTGGTCACGGCAGACGCATGCGACGTCGGTTCGACAGCACTGACGTCCAACTCATCAATCTTCTTGATCAAGTCAACAATAGCCTCCATTTGCGGCTGCAAGGCGCGAATTTCGTCTTCATCAAGACGCAGACGCACGAGATTCGCAACATAAGCCACGTCGATCTTGGCAACATCAGGCTGTTTTGTTTCGCACATTTAAAACTCCAGAATCAAAAAGGAACACATACTCTATCGCAACCCGCCAGAGCTGTAAAGTCCACGAAAGCCTAATGCATCTTCTTGAGGAACAGCTTGGCAATCCAGCTTTCGTTGCCAACAGCCCCATGCAGAATCAGCATACAGAGCCCTGTCACAGCCGCCGCTGCAATCAGCACACCAATGACATTTGCGATGGCAAATTTACGCCGATCCAATCCCAAAAGGTAAGAGCCAAAGGCTCCCGTATATACCCCGGAACCTGGAAGCGGAATTCCAATAAAAACCGCAACACCAATTTCGCCGTATTTCTCTACATAGGGGTGAATCTTATGCTGTGTCTTCTCAAGAATTGGCCAGATGCGATTCTCAAACCATTCCCACTTGCGCAGAAAAGTAAACACCGGTCCCATAACCAGAAACACAATCCAACCCAAAACAATGTTAGCCACAACGCAAATCAGCACAACCACGGGCCATGACACCGTCTCAGCCATACCAAAAATACCAAACGGGATTGATGCACGGAGTTCAAGTGCAGGAATCAGCGTTACGGCAACCAATAATAAAATCGCTTTAATCATAAAATACTCCCTGAATTCTGTCTTCTGTCCTCAGCCATCTAACTTCTGAACACGACGGTCATACTCCCGCAACATACGAAAGAACCGGATCGTATCCTTGAAGGGATGAATCTTGCTCGTCTCATCTCCATAGATCACCTTGATCGGAACAGCGCCAATCTTAACCTTGCGGGCAGCCAACTCCAACAGGATCTCTGACTCTGCCGAGAACCCCTGAGTCCCCACCCGCATTTCGGGTATCACATCCGTTTGGTAGAGGCGAAAACCGTTCTGCGTATCCGGCACAAACTGCCCCATCTTACGACTTAACAATACACTCATAAAACGATTGGTCAAACGGCGGATCAGCGGCATGACATCCGCATTCGCCATACGATTACCAATCACCACCGCGACCTCATGCTTCTCATAAACGTCGATAAATCCAGGGATGTCATCGGCGGCATGCTGACCATCACCGTCCATCGTAATGACAAATGTATAGCCCTGCTCGCGGGCGTGCTGAAAACCTGTATTCAGAGCAGCGCCTTTGCCACAATTCACCTCGTGTACTACGACCGTTGCCCCCACCGCCTTTGCAACAGCAGCAGTATCATCAGAAGACCCATCGTCGACCACGACAACATTCGGGCAGAAGGCCAACACATCGCGCACCACAGCCGCAATCCGCGTTCCCTCATTGTACGCAGGAATCAAAACACATCCCGTCTTCGCAACCTCTAAACGCGTAGCCATATCAGAGCCCTTTCATAAAGATTGGATCGTAGAGGGAACCCCTAACCCGATGCAAGTGCCCGCTCAGGAACTGGCACAAAGCGCTAACAGCTCATGGGGCTCGGATAAAAGATGGTCTGGCGATTCTTCGGCAAGGCGTCCATGTGAATTGCATCCCCAGGAAACCCCCACACTGCAAATCTTGGCATGCCGTGCTGACACAATATCGCGAGACTCATCCCCAATATAGATCACATCGTCAGCAGCAAAGTGATGTTGCCGCAGCAATTTTCGAAGTGAGTGGTGCTTTCCCCAAATGGTACGAGCGCTATAGATAAAGTCAATGATATGGATATCGTGAAGGTGCAAAAAGGTCTCGATGTTCTTCTGATCATTGGACGACAAAATACCAAGCGTCACGCCCCGCCGATGCAACTCATGCAACACGTTATGCATGCCTTCAATCAATTCAACATGACCAATTCCTTCATGAAAGATGCGTTTGGCCTTCGCCACAATGGTAGGAATTTTTATCATCGGAATTTTCAGGTGCTCGATCAATTCAAGGGCAGACTTCTCTCGCAACGCTTCTATATCATCCTGAGGGATCGAATCGTATCCATACTCCGGTGCCAAACGATTGCAAATTTCCACCATATAGTGATGAGTGTCGGCAATCGTACCATCAAAATCAAAAATCATTACGCTCGGTTTCATCGTGGTTTCCTATCCAAATGACTCCCTGCGGTCAAGGTTTGTTGTCCAGCCCCCCTGATATTACCCATACACTATTTGCGGTGTAGCGTTGACCGTCCCGGCCAAAATGCGGCCTTGGCCGCCGGGGATCCGGCCAGGAGGCCTGGTGACGCCTCCGGAGCAACATTTTTGGCCGAGACGGCCAACCCTACAACAGAACTTCCCCGTAGAGGCAAATTCGAGAGGGGCTAACTTCAGATCACTGGCTTCTGGGAAATTCAAAGTTTTTCTATCACACCCATTTGACCCGCCCCCTTCACGCATGATAAACTAAAAATGTTGAAAGGGAGATGTGAACGCAAGATAGTACTAAAAGTTAAATGGACAGTAAAGAATATGGAAAGCTCTTAGTCTTAACACATAGTCGGATACACTTAGTCAAACCTGCCCGCAGCGCTTCGCGCAGCGATGCGGGCAGCGATGCGGGCGGACTACTTAATTGTTGGACCTAACGTGTGAAGCAGTGGCGACTAGGCAGTTGGATTAAGTGTACTCGACTAAGAGCAACGACTGGGCGTGGAGCCAAGTGTAACATGAAAGAGGTGGTCTCATGAGTATTTCGATCAGAAACATCCTGTGCCCGGTTGATTTTTCCGAGAATTCAGAGCACGCACTAAAGTATGCTGTAGCTCTGGCCAAAGCATATAATGCGAATTTGCATCTCCTGCACGTTGTTCACCCCCCCATGATGAGCGTTCCGGGTGACCCCATGGTGCCGGAGTTCTCATCCGACGTCCTTCAGAGCATTGCAACAGCAGCAAAGGAGCGACTTAATGTTCTCGCAGCGGACATCAAGGCAACCGTGCCAAATGTCACCGCTCAAACCGCAACAGGCATCGACTTTCTTGAGATCATTACGGCAGCACGCACACAAGACATTGACATCATCGTCATTGGAACCCATGGCCGCACTGGGCTGGCCCACGTCATGATAGGCAGCGTGGCAGAAAAGATTGTCCGCAAGGCCCCCTGCCCCGTTCTCACGGTCAAACACCCAGAGCATGAATTCGTAATGCCGTAGCTAAGGAACCAAAACTTTAAGCGCCCCTGGCTTCACGCTAACTTCAATCACCTCGGGCGCTTCCACAACCTCACCATCAACTTGAATCGGAACTGGATTCACACGACGAATCGTCATGGCCTCGGAGCTACGCGAAATAATACGGGGAAAGCGATTTATTGAGCCGTCAAACAGCCGGGGCAGATTTGCGAGGATCAATGCAAAATCGCGTTGCAATCCCACCACAAGCTCAAGCTTACCATCATCCTCCTTCGCATGCGGGGCAATCATAGCGCCACCGCCATACTGCGTGAGATTGGCAATCGTAAAGAGGACGGGTAGATGAAAATCCAACGTCTCACCATCAGCAAGCTCTACCGACATATCCTGTGGGCGATAGTCAAAAAATTCCTGCACCCCCGCAAACACATACGGAATAATGCCGCGCAAGGGGGACTTTTCAAACGACCGGACAATGGCTGCATCCCAAGCCATGCTACAGGTCACAAAAAACGGGACTCCATTGACAACGCCCACATCAATCGGCTTCACGGTCGCCTGCGCCAACGCCTCCACGGCTCTGGGTGCAGAAAGCGGTATTCCAAAATGTCGGGCAAACCCATTGCCGCTACCACTGGGAATCACACCCAGAACAGTATCGGTCCCTACCAAAACACGACTAATAGTACTAACCGTGCCATCACCTCCCGAAACAATCAGCGTATCAACACCCCGATCAATCGCACACTGCGCCTTTGCAATCCCATCTTCCTTGCTCTGTGTAAACTGATAAGAAAGCTCAAGGTCATCCCGCTCCCAATAGCGATCAAAGGCTTGCCGCATCGTGGAAAACGTTCGCGGCAACCCCGACTTCGGATTGATCAGAACGAGGACTTTGCGCAAAGGTGTCGTGTTAGTATTCATTGAAACTTCAAATCCGGAATTCTCACAACCTGCTCGCTATCGCGCTGGCGGTAGTGTTTGGAGAGTTGACTCCTCAGCGGGTGCGTCAGGGCCAATCACGAGGACCGTTGGTTTCGGAGCCTTGGACTCTATCGACTGAATAAAGGTCTTATGTTGGTAGGGCCGAGATTCAATAATCGAGGACAATTTAGCCTCAATACGCTCCGCAACAGCATCCGATAACTGCGACTCAAGATACTCAGCAAGAGCGTCCTCTGCGCTAAGTTTGGATGCATCACCAGAAAATGGACCACCGGTTACCCGAGGACTTACGCTGCTAGACACTATTTCACTATGTACTCGGGAAAAAAGCACGAGTTCGTAGGCTTTCTTATAGTCTTTTCGCGCAATTGGGGTTCCAAACGTATGGTTGAGCGCCATAAAGAGCTCTGCCGTTGAAAGCCTCTGCCGCACCGCTCGAACAATATGTGATTTGGCACTCTGATAATCCCGTCTGCAACCAACGCCAGCCAACTGACAGAGGGCCGCATTAAAATGGCCCATTGCCACACCCTTGCGCGAAGACCGCAGAAACAAATCATACGCAATTGCCCGATCACGAGTGACGCCCACACCCAGCATTGTCATCATGCCAAGATCATTCTCTGCTTCCCCATGCCCACCGGCAACGGCACGCTCAAGCCAATAAACGGGTTCGCGGTAAGATTTTCCGGTCACCAGATATTTGTGCGCAAAAAGATAGGCCGCCTCGGGGTTTCCTCCCTCTGCAGACTTCCGAACCTCAAGCCAATTCAAATTCGTCACCCTTGGATTAAGTAAGGGTGTCCCAGTGATGGCAGGACTCGTAAAAAGGCTCAACGATAAATTTACATTACCGACAGAGAACAGAACCTGCTTGTTGCTGCGATTAATAGTGTACTCAAAATCGGCAGCCGCCGCGTAGACAATAGACAGACCCAAAGACAAAACAACGTATCGCAAGATCCTCATTTTGCTTCAGCCCCTTATGTTAATGTAGTTATCAACAGGCCAAAAGGCTCGCAATTCCACTACGCTTTGGCAAGGAAAACATCAGAAAACACGTTCTCCCCAAAACAGAGCATTCCGAAGAACCGGCGTTTCTTTTTCCACACGCTCATGAACTTTGGCAACACGCTTCACGTAGACAGCAAGTGAGCGGGAGACATCCTCCCCCATCTCACGACCCGCAAAAAGTTCATCGTCCCGCTTTCCAAAATCCAGGTTCGTCTGGATGGCTTTTGAATGCAGCGAGAACCCCAGGGAATAGCCCGTGAGGAGCAGGTGCTCATCGGAACGACTGGGTGCTCCACAGGCATCCAGATACCAGGTAGGAGAATCACTTAGTGAATCAAACTTCAAGAGTTCAAGAATACGGACCTCTTTTGCAAGAAGATCGGAAATTTCCGAAAGCGGGACGTTAAACGTCCGCAGCGCGACCACCTTTTCCATGAAACGAACGTAGGCAGCCGAATACCCCTCCACGGAAGAGCAAATATGAAGCCCCAAAGAACGTTGGAGATTCGAAATGTAGAACGAAGTCTTCCCTAAAACGTCACAAAGGCCCGAAAATGTAAATTGCTCTTCCATATACAGGCGCACCATAACCAAACATCAGAAACCCGAAAAGACGAAAGTTGACCTTTTGCTCATCTCTTGGTTGAATTACACGCTATCAGGAGATCACAACGCCATGAGCCCAAAACAGACAAACTGGTACCTCCGCAAACCCGACGGGTCTGAGTATGGCCCCGTTACAACATCCGAGCTGCAGCGCTGGGCTTCACAGTGTCGCATCGTTGCCGGAAACGGCGTATCTTCTGACCGTAAGACCTGGCAGCACGTGGAAGATATTCCCGAACTGGAAATGGACTGGATGGCACACCGGCCCGACGGGGGAGAGTACGGCCCCTTCAACATAGCAGCCACCCGCGAACTCTTCGAACATGATGTACTCCCCGAAGATGCCCTACTCACACACCGCACAACAAACAAAACGGTAACAGTACAACAGGCACTAAATGAGGATGATCACACAGCAAAAGCCACGCCAGCCAAAAAGCCTCCACCAGCCAAAGAAGAGGCAAAAGACGTAAAGGAAGAAAAGTCTCAAGCGGTAAAGCCAGCGGCACAAGAAAACACAAAACCCGTTGAGCCTACAGAAACAGAATCCACTCCGCTCCCTGTCGAAGAAGATCCCTCCGAACCCACAGAAACCAAAAAGAGCCCGGAAGTAGCCGATCTAAAAACCCAACTGGGAAAACTTCAGGAGCGATTGAAGACCGCCCAGGCAGATCTCCGACAAGTCCGCAAGGAACTCGATAATGCAAATGCTGAAACGGTGGAAATCACGACATCGCTACAGGCGGAGTGCGATGACGCCACAGAGGCGCTTTCCAGCTTGCGACAGGAAATGGATGCAAGACATGAACAACACCTCTCCCAGACAGAATCCCTTTCCCTCGAACTGAACGCTGCACAAGCCGCTTTCGACGATGCGACTAAAGCACGCAAGCAGGCAGAAGCCAGGCTGGCAACCCTGGAGACCGAGCGAAGTGAAGCAGAGCAACAGGCCCTTCAAAGCACCGCAGAATTGCGTAAACAAACGGCCTTTATGAAGAAGAACAACGCCACGCTACAATGCGAACTGGAGGCAGCACGGGCGACGGTGGCCAAACGCGGACGCTGGCTAATCATCATTCTCGGTCTCCTGGCACTCGTTGGCGGGGCGATACTCCTTATCCCAGTCCCCATCGGACAACGCATCCCCAGCGCTAAAAAGCAACACGACGACATGGCTCCCGCTCACGATACCGCCCCAGCGAAAAACATGCCCGAGCAGGCGGTCGCCGGGGGGGGGGGGGGGGGGGGGGGGGGGGGGGGGGGGGGGGGGGGGGGGGGGG
>CAZNWT010000099.1:0-16792 GCA_964576795.1 uncultured Victivallales bacterium | reverse complement strand
CCTTTTGGGCACTTTTTGGCCGATTTTACAACATGCCTGCGAAACTCGGGCTAGAGTTGATGCCGTGCTTTTTACGCATGCGCATGCCGATCATATTTTTGGATTTGATGACATCAGGCGTTACAATACGATACAGAAATGTGTGATTCCCGCATATGCGGATTCAGCCACGCTTCAGGATCTGAGACGCATATTTGACTACATAACGACCGAGGCTATTCCAGGATTCTATCGTCCGCAGATTGATTTTAGAACATTTGATGGGGCCTTCAATGTGGGTAATGTGAGAATTGTACCCCTTCAAGTCGAACACGGCCCCAAACCGACCTTTGGGTTTTGCTTTGAATGCGAAGGAAAGCGTTTGGGTTATGTTCCGGATTGCAAACACATCCCAGATGCGACGATGTCGTTGCTTAAGGGAGTCGATGTGATGATCATTGATGCTCTTCGACATCGCCAGCACCTGACGCATATGACGGTTGAAGAGAGCGTATCAGCGCTTCAGGAGATTGGGGCCGCGCAGTCCTATCTCGTGCATCTGTGTCACGATCTGGATCACGCAACTTTGGAATCAACCCTCCCTGATCGGATCCATGTTTCCTATGACGGGCTGGAGATCATTTTGGCTCCGTAATTGTACCATTTTCCATTTCTTGACACGCAAAGCCCGCGTGATCTGTCATCGCGAGCTTGCCGAGGGATCTCAGGCCTCCAGTAATGCTTGAGATTCCTCGACAAGCTCGGAATGACAACAGCCATTTTTGCATAGTCCGTGTTTAGGTCCTTTCAATGCCATATGGCATAAGCTGGGTGGGGTGGGGGAGGGTTCTTTAGACTCTATTCTGTTTTCCCCCTTCGAAAACACTTAGGGAGCGCGCGACATCTGAGGAACACTGAAGACGTGTTGCACTGAGACGATGTGTACTGGCATGGAGATGCATCATCACCCCGATCAATGCGGATCCCCGGGGAGTTCTTCGTGAATAGCCACTTATTACGGCTGGTTTGACGTACTCTCTTTCTTTGGCACTGCTTATGCTTATAGTACAAGCAGACCGCGACTGGTTTGGTATGAGAGGGCCACATCGCTTGGCACCAATGAAACCCTGCTGGTCAAAGGCCGTCCAGAACATAAAAGCCGTGGGAATCTATGATTCTCGCGGTTTTTGTGTTTTTAACAAACCTTATGTTCCAACCGTGCAAGACGGTTGGGGATACAAGGCATAACGAGAATTGCTGTGTCATAGCCCCTTGAGGTTGCAAGCAGGATGAGTTTCTGGCATAGTTTGCGACTATGAAATCGCAAATACTACCTTCATTGTTGGCTGCAGACATGGGTCACTTGGCAAGTGAGGCCAAGCGGGCGGAATCTGCAGGAGCCGATGCTTTGCATTTAGACATTATGGATGGGCATTTTGTGCCGAATATCAGCATGGGGCCTGCTGTCGTAGAAATGGTCAGAAAGCAGGTGAACATGCCTCTGAACGTTCACCTTATGCTGTCTCGCCCAGATCTCTATCTGAAGGCATTTATTGAAGCCGGTGCGGATACTGTTCTGATTCATATTGAAGCGGAGTGCGATGTCCCGGAAGCGCTTGTGAGAATTCGCGAGTTAGGCGCTCGGGTTGGAATCACAATTAATCCTGACACCAACCCAGAACTTCTGCTTCCGGTTTTGGGCGACGTAGATGAAGTGCTGTGCATGACGGTTCGCCCAGGATATGGCGGTCAGTCCTTTATGCCCGAAACGCTCCCATCAATTTGTTATGTTAGGGATGCCGCTCAGAGCATTAGAAATGACACACTCACGCTCATGGTCGATGGTGGCATCAATCGAGAAACCGCTCGTCTCTGTGCTGAGCAGGGGGCGAACGCCTTTGTTGCCGGCACCTTCCTGTTTGGGGCACAAGATATGGCAGAAGAGATTAATCATCTGCGTCAGATCACAACAGATATCCAGCCAACCCTCTAAAACAACAGGCCTTTCTTAATGCACGACCTCTCGCTCATTCGTAACTTCTGTATCATCGCACATATTGATCATGGAAAGTCGACACTTGCAGACCGTATGCTGCAAATTACCCACACACTTGCCGATCGCGATATGCGTGCCCAAGTACTGGATGATATGGATCTGGAGCGAGAGCGAGGGATTACAATCAAGTCGCATCCCGTAACCATGCACTACACAGCCCACGACGGAAAAACCTACGAGTTCAATCTTATTGATACACCTGGGCATGTCGACTTCACCTACGAAGTATCACGAAGTATGGCAGCCTGTGAGGGAGCTATTCTTGTCGTGGATGCGGCTCAAGGCGTTGAAGCGCAAACGGTCGCAAACACCTATCTTGCCATCGAGCATGAACTCGAAGTGATTCCCGTCTTAAACAAGATAGACCTACCCAATGCCGACGTACCAACCGTGACCTCCCAAATTGAGGATATTCTCGGGCTTGAGGTGGACGGTGAGCTACAGATCAGTGCTAAGACGGGCGTCGGCATAGAAGCGGTCATGGAGGCTGTTGTAAAGCATGTGCCACCTCCGCGCACCCAAAACGACAGCCCGCCCCGTGCGCTCGTTTTCGATTCGGTCTACGATGCGTATCGCGGCGTGGTGACCTATGTCCGCGTGGTGGATGGAGAATTGCGGATGGGAGATAGCGTTCGCTTGATGGGGTCTAATGTTACGACACAACTTAAACAGGTTGGTGTTTTTGTGCCACACCCTAAAACCACAAAAGAACTGCTCCCCGGTCAAGTGGGCTATTTGATTGGGACGATGAAGAATCCTGCCGATATCAAGATCGGGGACACCATTACCTCAAGCAAAAATCCGGCTACAGAACCTTTGCCGGGATTTAAACCCATTAAGCCTTTGGTTTTCAGCGGTCTGTACCCGGTTGATACGGGTGACTATGAAAAATGCCGACAGAGTCTGGATAAACTTGCTCTGAATGATTGCTCTTTCACATATCACCCGGAAAGCTCGCTAGCGCTGGGTTTTGGTTTTCGCTGTGGCTTCCTGGGGCTGCTTCATATGGAGGTAATACAAGAGCGCTTACGCCGCGAGTTCTCTCTCGATATTATCAGCACACATCCCTCTGTGGTTTATAAGGTAACGACTCGCGATGGTGCGGTACAAGAGGTAGATAATCCTGTATTTTTACCAGACCCGTCATCTATTGAATCCATCGAAGAACCCATGATTCATGCTTTCATCATTTGCATGAATGAGCATATTGGTGACATCATGCGTCTTATCATGGAGAGGCGTGGGGAGGTCACTAAAACGGATTCAATTGATACCACCCGTGTCATGCTCACGTGTACCATGCCGCTAAACGAAATTCTTACCGATTTTCATGATTGTCTCAAAAGCGCCAGTCGTGGATATGCCTCCATGGATTATGAACACGTGGGCTTTGCCATCAGTGATATCGTAAAACTTGAGATCCTTCTAAATGCAGAGCCTGTTGATGCCTTCTCGGCAATGGTGCACCGAGATAAAGCCGTCGAACGCGGGCGTCAAATTTGCCTCGCGTTGAAAGATGCCATTCCGCCTCACATGTTTTCCGTTCCTGTTCAGGCCGCTCTGGGGCGCACCGTCATTGCTCGCGAAACCATACGTGCCTTTCGTAAAGATGTAACAGCGAAGCTCTACGGAGGCGATGTGACGCGTAAACACAAACTGCTTGAGAAGCAAAAGAAAGGCAAGAAGCGCATGAAGCAATTCGGCAAGGTTAGTGTTCCTCAATCGGCTTTTATTTCGGTCCTGAAGGTAAGCAGCAATTCGTAGAATTCTGAAAACGAAAAAGGCGTATCATGACACTTTTTAATAAGCGTAAAGCCAAAAAGACAGCTCGGGAATTATTGCGGCATGCCGCGCATGTTCGCAGCATGCGTGAGGATATTCTTGATGCCGCGCAGCTCGACGAACTGACCTCTAAAATGGGGATGCTACAGGATGGCATTTCGCGGGGAACCGTGTCTGAAATGACGACGCAAATAGAGGGACTCAGTGACCTGCTGGATCGAGTTGCACCCGCAGGAAAGGGTGGGGGACTGCGTGAGAATTTTGAGGTCATTATTGTGGCCGTTGCCGTTGCCATGGGATTGCGTGCGTACTTCATTCAACCGTTTAAGATTCCAACAGGGTCGATGCAACCCACGCTTTATGGCATTCAGTCAGTCGAGAAAACGAACCCCGATCTCACCGATCGTTTTCCGTTAAAGCTGCTTAAGTTTGCAGCCGTGGGGGAGTGGTATTCTGAGCGGCGCGCCAAAGCGGATGGCATAATTGGCCGTTCAACAAACAGTCCCATTGATCCCTCAATTCGCATCTACATGATAGGGGGTAAGCAACACAAGATTCCCAAGGATGCTGTGGATGTCTTGTCAAAAGGGCGATATGAGTTGCATTTCAAGACTGGCGATTCTGTAAAGAAGGGAGACCTTCTTTGGTCTGGAGTCGTCACGCGAGGCGATCATGTTTTTGTCAATAAAGTGATCTGGAATCTCCGAAAACCGAAGCGTGGAGAAATTATGGTTTTCTATACAACAGGAATCCCAAAGCTTACGCAGGGAACGCACTACATTAAGCGAATGTGCGGTCTACCCAATGAATGCATTTCAATACGACCACCAAAGCTGGTTGTTAACCAAGTCGTTGTAGAGGAGCCGGAGGGAATTGCAAAGAATTCCTGCCGTGAGCTGGGATATGAGGGTTATCAGTTTGGTGGGAAATTGACCTCATCTACTCTTGAATGGCCACTCGGCGACGGTCAGTATTTTGCCATGGGAGACAACACAGGGAACAGTCTTGATAGCCGGTATTGGGGACCCGTACCCGTGAAGAATCTTGTTGGGCCCGCTGTGATTGTTTACTGGCCCTTGTCGAAGCGATGGGGATTGGCAAAGTAGAGTTGCTATAACTATCTTTGCCCTAACCGACGTACGTCGGGACGAGGTAAAGACTATGTCCTTCGCAAAACCCGGTGGACCGTGGCGTCGCGACGCGGTTGTGTAAAGAGAGGCTTGGGACTGAAATAGTCTCGACCTTTGTCTCTGCTGGCTCGCGTCAGGCTCTCTCACTTGCTCAACGCTGTCCAGAGGCCAGCATCCACCTTCTGTCAACTTGAAAATTCGATATATAACCACGTCGCATAATATATCTTATGTCTAGTCGCGGGTGTGCTAATCACACAATATCTGGGGGGAAATGAAAATAGTGATGAAAAACGACACTAAAACAACTACGTCCCAAAGTAGCGGTCACCAAAGTCACCGAGCCCGGGTACAATGTATTTTGATGTGTCGAGTCGCTCGTCAATTGCTCCAGTGTATAGGACAGCGTTTGGATGGCTCTGGAATACGCGATCAATACCTTCAGGTGCCGCTACAACACAGACCAATGTGATGTCCGAGCATCCACGACTTTCTACTGCAGTGATGGTTTCATCGAGTGAGCCACCCGTTGCAAGCATGGGGTCCAAAACCAGAGCACGGCAGCCATCAAGGCGGCCTGGAAACTTCTGGTAGTACTCTCGTGCTATAGCCGTTTTTTCGTCGCGCTCCAGCCCAAGAAAACCAACAGGAACATCCAACAGTAAATCCTGAGCCGCGAATAACATGGCAAGGCCCGCACGTAAAACAGGCACCACGACAACCTCCTTACTGAGCTCAACACCTTCCATTGGAGCCAGTGGCGTCACGACTTGTCGAGGGTGCGTATCAAGTGTCTTGGTTGCTTCCACAATCAACACCGTCGACACGATTTTTGCGTACTGCCGAAATGCTGCAGTCTTTGTTTCTCGATCTCGGAGAACAGTGAGTGCGTTGGCAACGACGGGGTGGTCGACAACTATAACATTTTTGTGCATGACTACTCCCCTACCCTTTCAAGATTAATCTCAATTCTGCAAGAATGACCATTCAGATCAAAGGCCTCACCCTTAAGAGGGTTGCAGGATGTGCATTCAACAGCCAACACCTCGTTTGTAATATATTCCTGATTGACGGCTATGGCTGCCTGTAGTTCGGCATCCGCCTCAAAGTGAATGCGAATCCGTTGTGTGACTTCCAGATCCTCCGTCTTGCGAATGTTCTGAAGCTTGCTAACAAATTCCCGAGCTAACCCCTCTTGAATCAGCTCGGCTGATAATTCCGTTTCAAGTGCAACTACGAGCGGACCTTCAGATGCAACAACTAAACCTGATCTTGGGATGCGCTCAATCACAAGATCCTCATTCGTCAATTCGACGGGCACGCCATCCAACTCGACGGTAACAGATGCGCCTTCGGCAAGGGATACGAGCGTCTCATGACTGAGGCCTGAAATGGCTTTTGCCAGTTGCTTCATTTGGGATCCGTACCGAGGACCCAACTGTCTGAAATCTGCTTTTGCCTTAAGGTCTGCCAGCTCCGTTTCGTTGGCACCAAATGCGAGCTCTTTAACATTGAGTTCGTCTTCCATGATATCGGCGTATTCAGCAAGTTTGTTAAGTATCCCGGTATTGCTGGAAACAACATGAAGCGTCGCCAAGGGTTGGCGCACTTTCAAATTATGGTCTGTACGAAGGAGTCTACCCAAGCGGACAATCGTCATCACGGTTGCCATTTCTGCTTCCAGCTCAGGATCCCGGTTGCTTCCATCGGCAACAGGAAAATCACAGAGGTGCACAGATGCGGGCATTGTTTCGGTGCGCAGATTCTGATAAATAGTTTCGCTGATAAACGGTACGAATGGCGCGGCAACTTTCGAGAGCTGGAGCAGGACATAATTCAAAGTCTGATATGCTTGCGTCTTGTCTCCATCATCCTGTGATTTCCAGAACCGTCGTCGACTGCGCCGGATGTACCAATTGGTGAGATCTTCAATGAAACGGACAAAGGGGCGAACAGCGCGTTGCAGGTCATAAGCATCCATGGCAGACGTCACATCATCGACCAAGCTCTCAAGAGAGCTTCGAATCCAACGGTCGAGTTGGTTTGTACTAGGGGCCGCCCTCTCCATCTTTTCGGTCGACCAGCCATCAATATTGGCATAGGTCACAAAGAAACTGTATGAATTCCAGAGTGGTATCAGAAGGTGCCTCAGCGAGTGTTTAACCCCCTCTTCCGCAAAGCGAAGGCTCTCTGCCTTGACCACTGGCGAGTTGATCAGGTAAAGGCGCAAGGCATCAGCCCCGTATTCATTTACAACGTGAAGGGGATCGGGATAGTTCTTGAGCCGCTTGCTCATCTTCAGGCCATCTTCAGCCAGAACGAGCCCATTGACCACCACGTTTTGAAACGCGGGCTTCTTGAACAGCGCAGTGGAAAGCACCATTAACGTATAGAACCAGCCCCGGGTTTGATCGAGCCCTTCAGCAATAAAGTGAGCCGGAAAATTAGCCTCAAAGTGTTCCTTGTTCTCAAAGGGATAGTGATGCTGTGCATAAGGCATAGAGCCGGATTCAAACCAGCAATCCAGCACCTCAGGGGTTCGTCTATACGTCTTCCCCTCGCGTTCAATGACAATCTCATCAAGAACATGCTTGTGAAGATCATCAACTTTCTTTCCTGAGAGCGCCTCAAGTTCTGCTGCAGATGATACGCAAATCGTGTCTTCGGGATCATCGACATTGATCCATACCGGAATACAGGATCCCCAGAATCGGTTTCGACTAATATTCCAATCTCTGGCATCTGCCAACCAATTTGCAAATCGCTTTTTTCCGACGTGCTCCGGCATCCAATGCACCTTCGCATTGTTAGCCAGCATGTCGTCACGTAAGTCTTCCACACGAACATACCAAGCATCAATAGCGCGATAGATGAGTGGTGTGTCCGTACGCTCGCAATAGGGATAGCTATGTTGAATGGTGGACTGGTGAATCAACTTTCCATTATCTTTAAGACGTTTGATAATCGCCTTGTCTGCATCTTTGCAGAATACCCCCTCATAGTCGGGTACCTGCGAGGTGAACTTGCAATCACCATCGAGAGGCTCAACAAGGGGGATATCTGCAGCACGACAGATTCGATAGTCTTCCTCACCATATGCCGGAGCCATATGCACGATACCAGAGCCATCCTCTGTGCTCACAAATGCATCCGATAAAATACAGAAGGAGTTGGGGTTGTCTGCGAAATAGTCAAAGAGCGGCTCGTAAGAGAGCCCTTCAAGTGCACTCCCTTTCATTCGCTTTAGAACGGTATATTGCGTCTCTTTTTTGTAGAAAGCGCTAAGACGAGCCTCAGCCAAAACGTACACCATTTCACTTTCAGTATCGCGCACCGCAACATAGTCGATATCAGGACCGACGCAGATGGCCAAATTTGACGGCAGCGTCCAGGGGGTTGTCGTCCAGACCAGTGCATGCGCATCTTCAATCTCGAAACCGAGGAGTCTAACGCTCACCGTAACAGATGGATCCTGAACGTCCTGATAATTGCGCCCCGCCTCGAAGTTTGAGAGAGGCGTGTTGAGTTTCCAGCTATACGGCATGATGCGGTGAGCTCGATAAATACGCCCCTGCTTCCATAACTCAGAAAACACCCACCAAATTGTCTCCATGAAATCCTTGTCCATGGTTTTGTAGCCGTTGGAAAAGTCAACCCATCGTCCCATGCGCGTCACGGTCTTTTCCCACTCCTCCACATAGGTTGAAACCATCGAGCGGCACTGTGCATTAAAGACGTCTACTCCGGCCTCGACAATGGCCGGTGCTCCGGCCAAGCCGAGGGCCTCTTGCGCAAGGGCTTCAATAGGAAGACCGTGACAGTCCCAGCCGAAGCGCCGCTCAACTCGATAACCCCGCATGGTTTGATATCGCGGAACGATATCTTTGATTGTTCCAGCCAATAGGTGTCCATAGTGCGGGAGTCCTGTCGCAAAAGGAGGACCATCATAGAACACGTATTCCGGCGCATTTTCCCGCAAGGCAATGCTGCTCTTGAACGTATCGTTCTCCTTCCAAAATTCGAGAACATCTTCCTCAATCGCGGCAAAATCGACCCTATTTGAGACTGTGGTGTACATTGGTGCTCTTCCCCTACCCCGTACTGAAATTGTGCGGATGTTTTACAAAAAAGATTTGTTATAATACGAAAGGAAATAACCTACATGAAGCATCCTTAAAGTCAATGCCCCTCCCCCTTCAGGATCGTGCTAATTGCTATGTAATGACTTGATCTAAATCACAAACCATTGCTTTGATAACACCATCTGCATAATCTGCCACAAGATCGAATGCCCGCTTCGCCTCGCTCAGCGGTACCCGGTGTGTAATCAGGGCATCCACATTAACGTTACCCTCTGCCAGCAGTGCAATTGTTTCCGCAACGGTCTCGTTCTGTCGACGCACATTAAATATTGTAAGCTCTTTGCGACGCATAAGATCAATATTAAGCGAAATGCGACTCCCTACGGGAATCCCTGTGATAATCAGCTTGCCACCCGGTCCCAGTAATTCCACAGCCTGATCAAGCGCCTCGGGATCTCCGCTGCACTCAAACACCACCGGAAGTCCCTGTGGCTCTTGATTGGAAATGTCCGCCACCACATCAGTTTGCTCTGGAGACCCAACCCAAGTGGCCCCCATCGCACGAGCCACCTGCAGGCGTGCCGGAATTTTGTCTGTTATGTAAATGCGCTGGGCTCCCATGCTCTGGGCAGCCATCAGTGTACAGAGGCCAATTGGACCCGCGCCGAGGATAGCAACAGGGGTCTCAGGGGTCATAGGGATTGACTGCTGTACCGAATAGAGCGCAATGGAAAGGGGTTCTGCAACGGCCGCCTGCTCAAATGAAAGGATATCGGGTATTTGAAAACAATTCTGTTCAGGCACAACAACCTGTTCGCACATGCATCCCTGCATCTCTCCCGCAGAGCTCAAAAACTGAATCTTTCGGCAGGTGTTAAACCGTCCAGCCAAACATTGATCGCAACGGCCGCAATGATGCGCGGGTTCGATCATGATGCGATCACCAGGTTTAACGCTGCTTACTGCTGCCCCGACCGCAGCCACTTCGCCTGAAGCCTCATGTCCAGGAATAAAAGGATAGGCAACCTTCCGCGCGCCGATCCCGCCACCCACATAATTGTGAACATCCGATCCACAAATGCCAACAACCTTCACGTTCACCAAAACATCTGTTGCATTCGCAATCACTGGAGGCTCAACATCTCCAATACGCAACTCCCGTATGCCCATCAATTGTGCTGCTATCATCATTCACCTCTCAAGTTGCGTAACTTATCAATGAACTCAGTGTGGATGCACCCCTTCAGTAGGGATTCCCCAGACCAGGGGGCAGGCCAGAGTCTGGCCTACCCCTACAAAATGCAATCTCCTGAAAGGTGGCTGTTTGAGAAGTTACTATTCTACCAGGAGAAAAGGGTTCCCCGATTTAGTTGTCCATCAGGATCAAAAATCCGTTTAACAGTTCGCATTTCTTCAATACCATCGGGGCCGTACATGATCTCCAGCATTCCGGTCTTAAGCTTGCCAATGCCATGCTCAGCAGATACGGATCCCTCCATTGCAACCACGCGCTTTGCCCATTCCAGGTAGAGAGCCTTCCCCCGAGCATAGTCGTCCAGGTCTCGAGGAAGAATGTTGACATGAACATGATTGTTTCCAATGTGACCAAAAATCACATAGTCGAGTTTGGCGGTACGGAGATCCTCGTGATACATGGCCATGATCGTCTTGAGTTCAGAATCAGGGACAGACAGATCGGTTCCAAGTTTCGTAAGCTCGGGAACGCTTTTCTTTCGTTCGGCAATGAGCAGATTCACGGCTTCTGGCACGGCATGCCGTACGCCCTTGAACCGTTCAATGTCGCGGGCACTTTCAGCAAACCATGTTGCATCAGGATCACCACCACAGCTCTCCATCAAATCTAAAAGAGAGGCTCCCCCCTCCTCAACACGCTCTTCACTGTCTCCGTGTAGCTCAACGTAGATAGCCGTATTCCACGCATCTTGCAATTCGGGTAGCGATTCAAATGCCGGGTTATTCGCCCGTTGCATCCGCAACAAATCAAGGGCCTCAGCGCTGAAGAACTCAATCGCAGCAGCATCCAATTCATTTCGGACGCGAATTACAAATTCTATCGCAGAAGATTCGGACGGAAAGAATGCGGTAATACCCCAAGCCGTGTGTGGGCGCCGTGTTAAGCGTACTTCAATCTCACTGATCACACCCAGAACGCCTTCGGATCCAATAAACAGGTCAATCAGATCCATATCATCCGAAGCATAGAAACCTGCAGCAGTCTTGACTTTAGGCATGGTATAGCTCGGAAGTGTCCCCACAAGCGTTCGACCGGCCTCTGTTAAAAGGGAGAAATGTCGCCCATTGGCCTTGGCGGCTCCACGCGACAACGTAATCATGTCACCGTCTACCAATATGACATGAAGTCCTGAGACATGGGGGCGTGTCGGTCCATAGCGATACGTGCGAGCACCCGATCCATTGTTGGCAACAACACCGGCTAAGCATGCACCCGCTTCTGTTAAGTCTGGGGGAAAGGTACATGGCTCAGATTGTCTGTACGTGTTGAATGCCGCGATTGCCCCCTCAGTCCAACCCTTTGTATCAAATTCTGAGGCACTCAAAGCATCGTCCAGAGCCTTTAGGGTACATCCTGGCTGAACCGTAACATAGAATACACCTTCATCATCACATCGCATTCCAAGAATACGGGACATTTTACTAAGGTTAAGAATATGCCCACCATCCGGAGTCGCGCCTCCCGCAATGCCAGTCAATCCACATTGAATGGTGACGTTTATACTCTGTTCGTGAGCCCACCGGAGAGCGTCGCAAACGTCTGTCTCAGTCTTTGGAAATGAGATAGATTCCGCACTGCCGATACAGCGAGATTCATCACATAGATAGTCCGAATATGCATCTTCAACATCCGTGTGTATTACGCCATTTTGCATGATAGTGTTTAGCCTATATTCGGCAGTTCAACTGCTCTTTCAGTTTTTAAAGCTTGTACTTCCACCGGTCGCGATAACGATTGATTGCATAGAGAACGGCAATAATTCCACCGGCAACAACCATAATAATAAGGAACCCCACCAGAACGCGTTTAGTACCTTTCAGAAAGCGCATAAGGGGCTGTGCTTTGGGTTTATGAGAACGAGGCGCATCTGCAACACATGCATCTTTGGACTTAGCCTGGGGGTCCCCATTTACAATCTCAGGAAAGGATATTGGGGCCTTGGGTGCGGGAAGCTTAGGCAAGTTTGCAAACCCAAATTCCAATAATTCACGCGCTTTTTCATCCCGCTCTGTACGACTGGAGCACCCCATCACAACAGCAATAACACGTCGACTGTGACGGCTTGCTGTTGCTGCGATTGAAAACCCGGCGGCGCGATAATACCCTGTCTTAAGACCATCACATCCCGCAACACTACTCATCAAGCGATTGTGGCTTAGCATTTGAAAGGTGTTATTACGGAACCACTTTTCACGAGTTGATGTATATTCCAGAGCCTTTGGAACCGTCACAATCTTCTTCGCAAGAATGGCGATATCACGCGCCGTGGTGAGATCCGGCTTTTGCCCTGTCTCGGGGGGAAGTCCATGTACAGACTCAAATCGTGTCGAGGTCATGCCAAGCTCCTCAGCACGACGGTTCATGAGCACAACAAACGCATCTTTTGAACCTGCAATATGCGTTGCCAGCGCAACCGCAACATCATTTGCTGATTTGATGCATAAGGCATACAACATCTCATTTAACGAAAACCGTTCGCCCTCTTTCAAGTAGACTTGCGACCCTCCCATGCGAGCGGCTTCGGCTCGGACCTGAATTTCCGTTGTCATGGCTAAGGTCCCCTGCTCCACGCGGTCAAGAATGATGAGCAAATCCATCAACTTGACAATACTGGCAGGAAAAACCGGTCTATCTGCTCCATCCTCAAAGAGCGTTTTGCCTGTTGTTACATCGACGACAATGGCTCCGGTGTAGGGTGTATTAGAAATAGGGTCAATTGGAGCACGCCCCCCGTGGGAAAGACCAACCGATATAAGAAGCAGTATGGTGGTGTAGATAAATTTCATAGGTAGGGAGTATACACCAGTTCCTAAGTCTGACAAGTCGGGCATAGGTGTGTACTGCGTTGCGCAACAATGAGGCGTTCAATTTGAGTATTGCAACGCGGGCAAGGATTCCCTTGTCGACGAAAAACACGCAACCCATCCTGATTGCGACCGCGTCGCCCAGCAACACTATAGAAGTTTCCTTTCCCCGTCCCCAGTGATGTTCCCATCGATCGAATGCCACGATGTAACACAGTTCGAATTGCACGATGCAAACGGTTTACGTCAGATAAAGACAGCGACTTGCTGGATCGACATGGATGCAGCCCCGCTTCCCACAATGCTTCATCCACGTAGATATTCCCAAGGCCTGCAATGATATGTTGATCTAAAAGCATTGGCTTCAGCATGCGTTGATGCGCATGCAAGATATGGGCAAGATGTTTCACACGAAAGTCAGGAGCTAAAGGTTCAGGGCCTAGCACGCCTAAGACCGAAGCAACGTTCTCGGTTAGTATCCATCGTCCAAACTTTCGGGTATCAATGAAACGCAATTCTCTTCCATCATCCAATTGCAATGCAACGCGCTCATGCAAGGCAACCGGAACCCTCGAAGCCTCTAAATGCAGGCGACCTGTCATCCGTAAATGAATCAGGAGCCATTGCCGCGAGGATATCGGTATTACGATGTACTTTGCCCGCCGTTGGATATCCAGGATCCGGCATCCACAAAGACGATCGCAAAAAGTGCTCTGCGCCATACCCTCAATCGTGCGAGGCCAGGATATGCGAGTACCTGTGATCGTGCGTCCTACCACGTCTGCCTGGCATAGATCCCTAACCACAGTTTCCACTTCTGGCAATTCAGGCATGAGTGTTCCTACTTACCGTTCTCAGATGCAGTTGTTTCAGGAGCTGCGACAAAGTCAAGTGAGACGGAATTGATGCAGTACCGCTGTCCAGTTGGTTGAGGGCCATCTTCAAACACATGGCCAAGGTGCGCATCACATCTTGGACATACCACCTCTGTTCGCACATTCCCAAAACTCTTATCCAGCTTCTCTTGCACAGCGTCAGCGGCTAACGGTTTCCAGAAGCTAGGCCACCCAGATCCGGAGTCGTACTTGGCGGCAGAACTAAACAGTTCATACCCGCAAGCGACGCATGTGTAAGTGCCCTTCGCCTTGTTATGCAACAAAGCGCCGGACCTAGGGCGCTCCGTTCCACATTGACGTGTGACGCGGTACTGCTCTGGGGTCAACTCCGACTTCCATTCCTTCTCTGATTTCATGATTCGGTCTCCCGTTGTGGTCACCGCATTTGTCGGACAGGTGGTCTGTTTATCTGCAATTGGATTACAGCTCGTAACAAACAAAATGCACAAGCTGACTCCTGCTACATATACGTACTTTGTTTTCATGTCATAAGGATACCTGAATGGTGGTGTTCTCGCCAGTCTAAACAAATGAAGGTTTTCTTTTTCACTTGCATCGCCGGTTCGTTTTGCTATAGTAGCAATTTGGTGAGATTCGTTTCTCTACTAAAAGGAAACAGAGATGCCTGCAAACTTCGATACGCCCTCGTCCACCGCTCCGGTCTCCGTGCCACACGGGAAGGCCCCTGCTCAAATCAACCAGAGCCTGCAGGGCGGGATTGATTGTCTTCTTCAGTTGGTCAGCGCTGACGGTCCGGTGGGCTGCAGCGAATTGGCCGCCCAACTCGGCATGGACATCACGCGCGTCAACAGGCTGCTGGGAACGCTGTCTTGCCTGGGAATTGCCGAACGCACCTCCGACCGCCGATACATTCCCGGGCCCGGCCTGCACATCTTGAGTGCTATGAGTCTTCGGGGGTCACACCTGCTCACGGCCGCCCTGCCGCATCTGCGGCGGCTCGTAGACGAAAGCGGCGGATTGAATGTGGCGCTCGGTGTCCTGTGGCAGCGTCATGTGTGCTATCTTTTTCACGGCGGCCCCGACCGCCCGTTAGAAGCGGCCATAGCTCCCAATCGCCTCTTTCCAGCCAACCAATCCAGCATCGGACGCGTCCTGCTCTGTCGGCGGCCGGAACCGGATGTCCTCGCACGCTTTCCCGATCTTCTCACACGGGGCCAATTCATGAAGTCTCTGGCCACCGTCCGTAAACACGGTTACGCACTCACTGATGACGCCCAGTCCATCGCCGTTGCCGTCGGAGCCCCCGCCATTGCCGGACTGGCTTTCTCTCGGCTGACGCCTTCCGCAGACCACCAACGCCTCTCCGATTTACTCACCGTGGCAGCCGCCGACATTGCCGATGCTGTCAGAAAATCCGCCATTACAACCGTCAACGCATAACATAACCACACACAGGAGAACCTGAAATGATTCCCATTACCGAAACCGCAAACCTCGCTCTTGCCGCCGACGTTGATGTTCTCGTTGTAGGAGGTGGCCCCGCCGGTATCGGTGCCGCACTAGCCGCCGCGCGGAGCGGTTGCACCACCATGGTCATTGAACAATTCAACTGCCTTGGAGGTGTCGCCGGTGCAGGCGGGCATGGACACATCTCCAAATACGACGAAAACGGAGGACCGTCACGCCGGATCGTCGGCGGCATTGCCGAAGAATTGCGGCAGCGGCTTGTCAACGAAGGCTGGGGACGCGCTGAAAGTCACGGCGTCTGGTTTGAGGTCGAAGGACTGAAGAAAGTTCTCGAGAACATGTTCGAGGAAGACGGTGTACGACTGCTATACCACACCTTCTTTTGCGATACGGTCATGGACGGAAATGCCGTGTCAGGCGCAATCATCCAAAATAAGAGCGGACGGCAATGGATCAAAGCGAAACGAATTGTGGATGCCACCGGCGACGGCGATGTGGCCTTTCATGCCGGGTGCGACTGGGAACAAGGACGCGCTTCCGATGGTAAATGCCAACCCGTCACCCTGATGTTTACCATCGGCGGTGTCGACTGGCCACAGGTCAAAGCCTGGCGAACCGGATACGGCATGACAGATGTATGGGAAACCGCGCAGAAGAACGGAGATATGCGCCCTTTTCAGAAAACCGTGATGGGGTTCTGGTGGACGCCTACGCGTCCGGATCAGGTGGGGGTGAATTTCACCCATGTCATTCACATCGACAGCACCAAAGCCGAGGATCTCACGGCGGCGACCATCGAAGCCCGTAAACAGTGTTTTGAATCCATTGACGTCTTTCGCAAATACGTCCCCGGCATGGAGAACTGCTACATGGTATCAACACCCAACACCATCGGGTTGCGTGAAAGCCGGCGCATCACGGGCGAATACATCGTTAACGAAGATGATATCAAGAATCAGGCCTGTTTTCCTGACAACATTTGCTATGGATCGTTTTTTGTGGACATTCACTGTATCGACGGCCCCGGCATGGATCATACGGTATGGCGCCCCCCAGCGGGCTTCAAATACCACATCCCGTATCGATCCCTTGTCCCTCTCAAAGCAGATAACCTGCTGGTCGCAGGACGCTGCATAAGCTGTACGCACATCGCCCTCGGTTCGCTCCGGGTTATGGTGCCCTGCATCGGCATGGGTGAAGCCGCTGGCATCGCCTCTGCACTAAGCCTCAAAGCCGGAATAACCCCGAGGGCGGTCAGCATCGAAGCCCTGCAGGGAAAACTTCGGGAACAAGGCGGCATCCTCGACGAAAATGATATCGAACAAGCGAATGGTTGATATGGATATGATGACCTTATCGAACGTCAAATAGCGAAGAAAT
>CAZNWT010000098.1:0-17555 GCA_964576795.1 uncultured Victivallales bacterium | reverse complement strand
ACCCAGAACTTTGAACCCAGAACCCCGTTCCGAAAGGCTTTTCGGATCGGGTCTAACTAGAATCGCCAAGAGGTAGACCAGTAGTACCGCATGGTCGAGTGGACCCATAGTGTCTCTCCCGTATGCCTGAATCCCACAATAGTAGGCCTGCCATCGTGGCTACGCAAGGCTTCTGAATTCACGGCGCGTTTTTATTCACATCAGATTCTTGCCCAACTGGCGCGGTCAGTTCCGCATGCGGTGGCGCTATGGAAAAGCGGCAGGACCGAGCCTGATCCGCACGTTTACCGTCCTCTACTCCCATCGACGCTTGAGCAAATGAGCAATAAGCTTGGGCTGGCGCAGGCGATCGAACATGCCCTTGAAGTTTTCGGTAGGCCTTCCTGGGCCCTCCTGGGCCTTGAAGTCCTGTAGCAGCCAAATCAGCACGCCACACAAATAGTCCTTCTCCGCAGCCACATCCAGATACCTCATGACATGGTCGACCATCCCTTCCTCGGTGAAGTAGAGGGGGCTGAGCGAATGCCGGCCGGGGATTCCGCACATACCAAATTCGCTCAACAACACCGGTTTTCCAAATTGCTTGTGGATCTTGTCCAGATTGGCGGACAGGCTGTCGCGGACGCTCTCCACGTCGCGCCCCGGCTTGTTATGGGGAAAATCGTAGTAGTTGACGCAAGTCAGGTCGCACCACTGGTGGGAGGGGTCGGGCATGCCTCCGCAGTTGGTGTGGACCACGGCGCGCGTTGAATCCAGACGCTTCGCCAATTCAACCATTTCCTTGAAATAGAGACTGGTCTTTTCCGTACTGCCGTTGCATTCGTTAGCCACCGACCAAGCGATGACCGAGGGATGATTCCAGTCGCGCTGCATCATGTCCCTGATGGCCTGACGATGCAAAGCACGCTGCTCTGGAGAGATCATGCTTTCGGGAGTCTGCCCGTTTTTGGGAAAGAAAAGACTGACGACCGGGGCCTCGTCGATCACCAAAACTCCCAACCGATCGGCCATCTGGTACTGGCGTTCGTCGTATGGATAGTGGCTGGTCCGGAACGCATTGGCCCCGATCCATTTCATCAGCTCAAAGTCCCGCACCATTACCGCATCACAGTGGCCGCGCCCGATAATGGGAAAGTCCTCGTGCCGTGAAAACCCACGAATCATAAACGGCTGACCGTTCAACAATAGTCCCTTGCTGCCGACTTCAATGGTCCGCAGACCCACGGACTGAACATAACAGTCGCAAACCTCGCCGGACGCATCCAGACACTCCACCCGCAACTCGTAGAGATGTGGCGACTCCGGCGACCACAGGTTCGGATTCTTAACCGCCAACTGCATCGACGCCTGACTGGCATTTCCCTGAACGTCAACTACCACGCTCCCCCCCGCTATCTCGTCCGTGCCATCGCACAAGGTGGCCCGCACGCCAGTAACCCGGCCGTGCAACCAGACCTGCACCTGAAGGTCTGCCGTCGTTTCGTCGAGACGGGTCTCCGCCTTGACGTTTTCAAGACCGTCTTTGGGAACAAAGAGCAGATTGACGTCACGATGAATGCCGCAATAGGGGAAGTAGTCGGCGGCCATCTCGAAACCAGCCCAATGGCCCTGGTCGAAAGCGGCGGTCGGCAATGTCTTATCCGTCAGAATCGAATCCACCTTGATGACCAGTTGATTCTCGCCAACTTGCAATGCCTCGGTCACGTCGAAACAGGCGGGCAGATAGCCCAAACGGTATTCGCCCACCAACACGCCGTTGACCCATGCCCGGCAATGGTTGCAGGCCGCTCCGATTCGAAGGAAGGCACGTTTGCTCTCGTCGAGGCTGGGCACGAAAATGCTGCGATGGTACCAAGCCGTCTGCAGATAATTGTGCAAATCACTGAACTGCTCGTTCCAACTGCCGGGCACGGCTATCGTGCGCCCTAAGTTTGGAGTGTCAGGAATGCCTTGCGCTTCCCCTTGGTTTTCGGGATCAATTTCAAAATTCCACAATCCATTGAGCAGAATTTGGCTGCGAAAGGCATTGGTTTGAGGATAGAGCATAACAGAAATCCTTATTTTTGTTGTCGTCGATTTATAATTTGCGCTGGACATCTCAGCATTGCAACGGTGAATTTATCTTCTAACTGGAAAAATGTGGAAATCCAGATACACCGAGAAGTACACAACCCTCATTTTCGGACGGCTCTGGCCCTGCCGTTTAGGGTACGTTCGGCGGGACATTATTGCTGTTCACCGCCAGCTCCTGAAGCAGTATCTTCATACGCTTGTGCTTCTTAATCATCTGTCGTACACGCTCCCCGGCTACATGAGCGATATCATATCCGATCCCCCTTCCGCGTTCTACGATCCCATGAACTATGCCCCTGACATTAAATGCCCGGTTTTTATGAATCGCAGACTGATTGATTCTGTATCACCGCCATTGAGTGTGTGGACCGTCTATAATCGACTGGGCACGGACAAGCGCGACTGGTCGGCAGTATTTGACATCCAGGCCTGGCGGTGGTTGGATGCCATCTGGTGCGCGCTGAAATGACGACGGAATGCGTTAGGATGGCCATCGAATAGGGAGGGCGCAACTATGTTTTTGATGTTTGGCGAGATTATGAAGCATTCGGTGAAAGGCAATGTTAACGATGTGACGCTTGATGAAGTGGAAGCCCTGGTTGCCGGTCAGACGTCGGGACGGGTTAGGAGATAGCCATGTCTGTTAGCGAATAACGCAAGAAGGAATATGATGGAAAAGACAAAGATCCGAGAAGCCAAGAGAGGTCTGAATGTGTTGCCTGTCTGATGTGTTGAATCGTCTTCGTAATCATGAACGCAAAACCTTCTGTTTCGTATCATCGCAGAAATCTCTGCCTATTTCCGTCAGCGTCCTGTCCGCTCAATGGCGCAGTCCAGCGCCTGTTCAACGCCGTATCCATTCGATTTTCACAGAACACACAACAGAAAACAGCTAAAAGGATTACGTTAAATGAAAGCACAGAAGAGAGTTCCTGAAGTGTGGGTTTCGCCGGAGGGCGATAACAAGGCCGACGGATCTAAGGCGCGTCCGGTTCGTTCTATGCAGCACGCAGTGAAGCTGATGCGTCGCCTACGCCATGCGGCCGGGACGGAGGGCGGCGGACGTATCATTCTGCGTGAAGGTGTGCATGCCTTGAAACGCCCGCTGGTCCTGGATTCACGTGACACCCCAAAGGGCACTGAGGATCCTAAGGTTCGACAGGGAAGCGTTGTTGACCCTCTCGTTATTTGTGGGGCACCCGATGAGACTGCGGTGCTATCAGGTGGACATCGAATTACTGGATGGCGAGAAAGCACGGTGAATGGTAAACGTGCCTGGGTGGTGTCGCTGCCTGCTGTAAAGCAGGGGCGTTGGGGGTTCACGCAGCTCTGGGTGAATGGGCGCCGTGCGCCGCGCCCGCGTCTGCCAGCACAGGGCACCTTCCGCATTGAGAGTCGTTTCACGGATGCGACGACGGAAGGGCTTAAAGATCAGCATAATATCTTCAAGCCGGAGGTCCGCTTTATATTCTCCAAAGGCGACATACGGGCCTTTCAAAACCTCCAGGACGTTGACTTTGTGGCGCTGCATTTTTGGATTGAGAGCCGCATCCCTCTAGCATCGGTCGATGAGACTGCTTGTGTAGCCACGCTGGATTACCCCACCCAGATGCAACTCACGGATAATCACGGCGGGGGGCCTGCACCCTATTACCTCGACAACGTCGCCGAAGCACTGGATCAACCGGGTCAGTGGTATCTTGATCGGCCCAGTGGTCGGTTAACCTACTTGCCGCTTCCAGTTGAGACTATCGAATGTGCAGAGATATACGCGCCTGTTTTGGGGCATATTCTGAGTGTGGAAGGTGACTCTGAATCCGGTCGCCACGCTGGGCACATCGTCCTGCAAGATCTGACGTTCAGTCACAACGAGTACGTGGCGTCTGAGGATGCCCGGAAGGCCACACCGCAAGCGGCGTGTCATGTAGAGGGCGCCGTTCGGATCAAGGATTCGCATAACGTGATCGTGCGGGATTGCAAGATAGAGCATGTCGGTAGCTATGGTGTCTCGGTCATGGGTGACAGCGCAGACTGCAGTATCGAGCACTGTACGTTGCGTGATTTGGCTGCGGGAGGCGTGAAGGTGTTCCCCGTCAACAGCAATTCCAATGTGAGGGGGGATCGGCGTGACCGAGGTGAGGGCCTCTGGACGCGACCGCATTGCATTAGAATCTCGGATTCCCATATCTATGACGGCGGAGCTCTGTGGCGCCAGGCTGTGGGCGTCCTGATCGGAAACTGTTCCGGCATTCAGGTAGTCCACAACCACATCCATGATTTTGACTACACCGGGGTCAGTGTCGGCTGGACATGGGGCTATGAAGAGTCGCATTGCTATGGCAACATCATTGAGTGGAATCACATCCACGACATCGGTCGCGGTGTTCTTTCTGATATGGGGGGCATCTATACGCTGGGGCAACAACCCGGTACGCGCCTTCGGTACAACCACATCCATCATGTTGATTCACGAGGCTATGGAGGGTGGGGGATCTATCCAGACGAAGGGTCTTCAGATATTCTGATCGAATTCAATATCGTGCACGACACCAAGTGCGAGCCGTTTAGCCAGCATTATGGCTGTAATAATATCGTTCGAAACAACATTTTCGCCTTTGGCCGTCAAGGGTGCATGGTGCGCTTGAGTAAATCTGAACCGCACAACGGATTTACGTTTGAGCGCAACATCGTTGTGACGGACGGATCCCCGATCACCTGCAAACCTTATAACGCCGATGGCTCAGCGATGCCTTACGTATTTGACTACAATCTCTACCATGACGTGACAGGAACGCGCCTCAACTTCGACGGGCAATCATGGACGACGTGGCGAAAGGCGGGTTTCGACAAGCACAGCGTGAATGCTGATCCAAAATTTTCCGATCTCACGAAACGCGACTTTACGCTAGGCCCAGATTCAGCAGCAGAAGCGATCGGGTTTGTCCCGTTCAATCTGTCAGCAGTGGGGCCTCGGATCCGGCTCTGATGGGAGTTTGTTTCTCCCGGCGATTGACCCCATCTGTCTACCAATACGGGAGGGTTCCTACACGGCGGAACTGTGAGGGCGGCATCTGCATGATCCGGCGAAACGTGCGGCAGAAATGTTGGTGTGAAGCAAACCCGAGCGCTTTGGCAATTTGACCGATGGGGAGGGGGGACTCAAGCAACAGACGGCAAGCCTTTCGCAATCGACTGTGTTGTACGTACTCAAGAGGGGTCATGCCCAGATGTGAGCGGAAGGCTCTAGCCAAGTGCTCCCGGCTGACTTCGAGTTGGTCGGCAAGCTCCGTAATGTTCATTCCTGAAGAAATTTGTTTATCAATTACCTTTTGCGCCCGTGTGACTAGAGTTGCCCGTCCCGTATCGACAGGTTCTGGGAGCATCTCCCTGAGCAATGCACCGAGTAGGTCGAGCACCAACGATGCCCCTCCACCTGGGGCCATGGCCGTTCGGGTCCCGCTGAATCGCCGCAATGCCATGATTCGATCCAACACTGCGTGGGACTTTCCAATGGGAAAAAGCGGTCCAAAGGTGTCCAGCAGGCGGTCAACCATGGGCTTTGCCAAACGCGACTCAAATGCGACCCAAACGAACTCCCAGGGCTCAGTGCAGCCAGGGGGATAGCCGTAGGACATCTCTTTGTTTGCTGCCTGTCCCAGAAAGCCAAATCCACTGGGAACTGAGAACGTTTTCCCTGCAAGACAGCATTGCCCAACCCCCTTCAATGTCCACTGGAAATGCGTGTGCCTTTCCGCCTGGCGGTACTTTCCCGAGTGATGGTAATTTGTGTCGACCTGTATTTCATGAGCCGCCGCCAGCAGACGCGGGAAACCTGCGGGTGGCGGAACCGACAAGAAGCGGGTAGACCAAACATTCATAGTGATCACAAATCGTTAAAGTGTGTTACATTTTGCCTATAGAAACGTTGTGTGTGTTGAGCTATATTCAGAATTTCTGACAAAACATGCAATCACAAACCGGCAAGGAGTCAAGATGGCAAAGATTACATTCTTAGGGGCAGGATCTACGGTATTCGCGAAGAACGTGTTTGGGGATGTCATGTCCCGCAAACCCCTCGTGGATGCACAGATTGCGCTGTATGACATCGATGCCAAACGGCTTGCTGAATCGAAAACAATGCTGGATACCCTCAACACTAACATCAACAAAGGTCGCGCGACCATCACCGCCCATCTTGGTGTACGCAGTCGTCGCGCCGCATTGCGCAACGCTAACTATGTGGTAAACGCCATTCAAGTAGGGGGCTACGATCCTTGTACAATCACGGACTTCGAGGTTCCCAAGAAGTATGGTTTGCGTCAGACGATTGCTGATACGTTGGGCATTGGCGGCATCTTTCGTGGATTGCGTACGCTAAAGGTTATGCTGAAGATAGCGGAAGACATGGAGGCTGTGTGTCCCAATGCCTGGTTGCTCAACTACACCAACCCGATGTCGATCATAACGGGCGGCATGCTCCTTGGCACCAACGTCAAGACGGTTGGCTTGTGTCACTCCGTTCAGACTTGCACGAGTGGCCTCCTGAATGGTCTTGGCCTCGGGAAGAAGTACCCAGAGACCCAGTGGTCTATCGCCGGTATCAACCATATGGGGTGGTTGCTTGAGATTGCCGATGCGGCAACTGGTAAGGATCTCTATCCGGAGATCAAGCGGCTTGCAGCAGCCAAGAACCGAAAGGCCCGGAAGAACGGAGCCGAAAAGCACGGCGACATGGTTCGTTATGAGCTGATGCGCCACTTTGGTTACTACCTCACAGAATCCTCGGAGCATTCGGCAGAGTACTCTCCTTACTGGATTAAATCCGACAACCCGGAGCTAATCGAGGAGTTCAACATTCCGCTGGATGAGTATCCTCGTCGCTGCATCAATCAGATCGAGAATTGGGAGAAACAGGCTAAAGATATTGTCGGCAACAAGAAGCTCAAACACAAGCGAACCCATGAATACGGATCAGGTATCATTGAAGCGATGGAAACGGATGTTCCGTTCCGCATTGGCGGCAATGTCCTGAACAATGGACTGATCTCCAATCTGCCCGACAAGGCCGTTGTTGAAGTGCCCTGCCTAGTGGACCGTAACGGGGTTCAGGGATGCTACATTGGCGAGCTTCCCGAGCAGCTTGCAGGATTGAATCGCTCGCACATCAATGTCCATTTGCTCACCATCGATGCTGTGCTTACTGGGAACAAAGATTCTGTCTACCAGGCCGCATTCCTTGATCCCCATACTGGATCTGAGCTTACGCTTGATGAGATTCGCAGTCTTTGTGACGACATGTTCAAAGCACACGAAGGTTGGCTTTAGCATCCTGTCGGACTTTAATCGACACACGCCAGTTGAGACAGATACCCGTTCAAAGATATGACACCGGGCATTGATGAGGTATCCAGGCTGCTAATATGGGAGGGAAAGGGGATGCCGTTGGCATTCGGGTTTGCTATACTGGGGCATGAGCAATTCATTGAGAGCAAATCGTAAAATCAATTAATCGCGTAGTCTTTTTAAGTTCGACAGGCAACTTTCAACAGGATCAAGTTATGCAATTCACGATCAGGGACAAATCGTTCACGCTGAATGGAGAACCTCTTCAGCTTATTTCGGGTGCCATGCACTATTTCCGTACACACCCGGATCAATGGCGTGACCGGTTGCGTAAGATGAGGGCGTGTGGCCTGAACAGTGTAGAGACCTACGTCGCGTGGAATTTGCATGAGCCGGAGCCGGGGGAGTTCTGCTTCGAGGGATTCTGTGATATAGAGCGTTTCATCAGAATCGCGGCAGAAGAGGGGTTGCTGGTTATCGTTCGTCCAGGACCCTTTATCTGTGCTGAGTGGGAGGGCGGTGGGTTCCCCTGGTGGCTGCATAATGTGCCTGACCTGCGCCTGCGGTGCTACAATAAGCCCTACCTGGATTGCGTGGACCGTTTCTTTGGAGAGCTGTTGGGGCGCCTTCGTCCTCTGCAGTGCACGCAGGGAGGCCCCATCATTGCCATGCAGATCGAAAACGAATATGGCAGCTTTGGGAATGACAAGCGGTATCTCCAGCACTTGCAGGATAGCATGCAATCACTTGGGGCCGATGTGCTGCTGTTCACGTCCGATGGTCCCGAGGATTTTATGCTGCAGGGCGGCACATTGTCGGGGGTATTCAAGACCGCCAACTTCGGGTCGAATCCTGATGGGGCATTTGCCAAGCTGCGCGAATATGAAACCGAAGGCCCTATGATGTGTATGGAGTATTGGAATGGCTGGTTTGATCATTGGGGAGAAGGTCATCACACCCGTTCTGCGGAAAACGCTGCTGCTGTGCTGGACGAGATGTTGTCTGCGGGTGCGTCGGTCAATTTCTACATGTTTCACGGAGGGACCAACTTCGGCTTCATGAACGGTGCAAATTTAAGTGATACCGTTCAGCCTACGATCACAAGCTATGACTATGATTCCCCGCTATCCGAGGCTGGGGATTTGACGCTTAAGTTCGAGGCGTATCGCGAGGTGATCAGTAAGTACATTGCAGCCGACGAAACGGTCGAGGTCTACAACAGTGCCAAGCGTGACTACGGTGAGGTAGTCATGACTGATATTGCCACGCTCGAAGCGGCGCTTGATCCTGCCACGTGGATTGAGAGTGCACATACCCTCGGCATGGAGGAGGTTGGCCAAGGCTACGGTTTCATCCTATACCGCACGACGGTTCAGGGCGATTGGCTGGAGACAGCGTTGCGCATTCGCGGCCTGCATGACAGGGCCGTAATTATGGTCAACGGTGAGGCGCGGGGTGTACTGGAACGTAAGGAGTCAGAGGCAGGGGTGCCGGTGACCCTCAAGGCGGGGGATCAGCTTGATATCTTAGTTGAGAATCTGGGACGGGTGAACTTTGGCGCGGAGGTGTTCGATCGCAAAGGCATCGTCGAGCACGTCCGGTTCGGGCAACAACTGCAGTTCGGATGGAGGATCCATACGCTGCCCTTACAGTCCGTCGACAGCCTACTGTTTGTTCCGTTTGAGCGGGTCGTTAACGCACCTGCATTCTACCGTGCCCCCTTCGAGGTGGATGAGGTCGCCGACACGTTTCTCTCGCTTGAGGGCTGGACTAAGGGGGTGGCCTTAATTAATGGATTCAATCTCGGTCGTTACTGGGAGACAGGTCCACAGAAGACGCTCTACGTGCCTGCACCCCTGCTCAAACAGGGCATGAATGAGCTTGTGATTTTCGAGTTGCATGGTGCGTCCTCTCCCGTTGTGGCCTTTGTCGATTCCCCGATGCTTGGGTGAGAACTCCTTGATGTCACGACCCTTTTTAAAAAGGGTCGGACGGCAGTGAGTTCTCGAATAGAGATGGCCTTGGGACGTGCAGAACATTGCGACAACAGGTTCAATTCTTTTCGAGCTGCCTGTAGGCGGTTGGCGCAACGCTGGTGATAAGTTTGAAGGTTTTGGAAAAGTGGTAGGGATCGTTGAATCCGCAGTCTACAGCGATCTCCTGTACCTGCATGTTGGTGGAGCAGAGCAGCCGCTGGGCATGCTGAATCCGACGTTGCAGCATATACCGCTTTGGGGATATTCCAAACTCCCTCCGAAAGGCGCGCGAGAAGTACTCCACGTTGAGACCCAAAAGATCCGACAACTCCGTGATGCGTAACCGTTCAGCGAGGCGCTGGTCAATATGGCGCAGTGCAGGCAGTAGGCGTTTTCGACGCTGTGTGGCCTCGGCCGAGATGGGTTTTGATTCTCTGAGGTGGGTTTGAATCAGTTGTAGTAGCAACGCCGCCCGTTCCAGATGACTCCATGGCTCCAGCTCTGTCGCTTTGACGGTGAGATGCCTGAATGTCTCGCGGTAATCCGATCTCCGCTTCAGACACACCTCGATAGGGAGTGATAGCTCCCGAAACAGTTGCTGTGTTCCGTCGATAGCCGCGTTAAAATGACACCAGTACATATCAATGCTCGCATCACATTCATGGCGGTGGGGTAGGGTATCAGGTATCAGATAAGCACATCCCGGTCGAAGGGGGATGTGCGATTCTGCAGTATGGAGCATGGCTTCACCTGCTTCGATATAATAGAGCCTGTTGTAGTGACTGTGGGTCACATCTCCTACCCACTCCGCACCGAAGATAGAGTGGTAGGCGCAGTAGACATGGATGCTGACGTGGGACATGATGGGGTCTTCTGCAATGTGAGTCCATTGCAGTGTATGTGAGATAGTGCTTTGTGGTGCTCTATTCATAAGTCAGAAAAATACATCAAGACTTTCTGTTTTGTCCATTCCATAATACAGACCAATGTGGGAGCATATGAAAGTGTTTAGACCCAAATTGGCTGATCGACAACAAGAAGGAGCAACACTATGGCACATGCACCACATGAGCAAGTACGTGACGCAAAACTAAAGCAGGTTGATTTGCCTTCGGAGGATCGAGCGATGCTTCGCGGCCTTGCATCAGAGGTGGCGGAGATTGCATCAGAGTCGGTGCACCGCGAGAAAATCCGTTTGTGGACCAAGCTCAACGACTTGGAGTCCGAACGCCCAATGGTGTGGGTTAACGAAGTTTGCTGGAATGAGATGAACGTTGACGATGAGTTGACGCTACGATGCTCGCATGATTGGGCGAAGAGCGAGGAGACGCGGCTGCGGCGTCTGATCTACCAGTGGCGTCATTTTCCCGGTGATATGGTTGTCAACGACTACATCGAATGTCCGCTGGAAATCCATAGCACGCAATGGGGTATTTGTGAGGACGTGGATACGGTGTCCACGGATGTGAGCAGCGACGTTGTCTCGCGCCATTTTAATTTGCAGATCCAAAATGAGGATGACCTTGAGAAGATCAAGCTGCCGGTAGTGACATATGATGAGGCCAAGAGCGATTTCCACTACGCTGCCATGTGTGATCTCTATGACAGCATCATTCCGGTACGCAAAACAGGGCGCTCCCATATCTGGTTTACGCCGTGGGATAATCTAATTCGCTGGTACGGTATCGCAGAGGCGATGATGGACATGATTGACCGTCCTGACTTCGTGCATGCCGCTGTCGAACGAATGGTCGCCTCCTCAATGTCCGAGTTGGATCAGCTCATTGATCTGAAGGTTCTGAAGCTGGACAACGACAGCACACGTGTGGGATCCGGTGGTTACGGATACACGTCGGCATTGCCGGGAGATGATTTCGATCCGGACTGGGTGAAGCCGAGCAATATGTGGGGCTGCTCAAACGCTCAGATCTTTTCCGAGGTCTCTCCGCAGATGCATTGGGACTTTGCAATTGAGCATGAGCTCCGCTGGATGGAGCGTTGGGGCATGAACTACTATGGGTGTTGCGAGCCCCTGGACGGCAAGATGGACCTGATGCGACGTATCCCAAATCTCCGCAAGATTTCGGTCAGTCCCTGGTGCAACTTGGAGCGTGCAGTTGATGAGATCGCAGGCGACTATGTTGCCAGTCGCAAGCCGAGTCCGGCGATACTTGCCCCCGACCACTGGAATCCCGGCCAGGCCCGTGCGGACATTCGAGAGTTCCTCGACCTCGCAAAGGGCAAGAGCCACGTGGAACTGATCATGAAGGACATTTCCACTGTGCATTACGAACCGCAACGGCTTTGGGAGTGGACTGCCATTGCAATGGAAGAAGCCAGTGCCTAGCAGCCTGTCGGTCTTAAAAAGACAACGCATCACCCTCGATAAAAGTCTATCGTTTAAGGGCGAACGACTTGCTTACTCGAATTTCTTCCGTTTAATGATTTTGGCTCCCTGTGCCGGTTACGAACGATACATACCATGTAGGTGGTAGTGTTTTGTCAAAATAGCTTGGTTTTGTCCGGTTTTTATTCTTCCCTATAGAAGGCTGTAGCGTTTTTCTATCTTAAAGGCTCCGACGAAATTGTTGGGATAGGGAAAATTGCACAATTCGCATTTATTTACGACCTCTACCAACTATCTTATTATCATGAATAAAAAATCAGAACACCAATCAGTTGTTGTAACCTCGGTACGCTCAGATCTCTGCATAAATGGACGTTGGAACTTCAAAAGCGAAGCAGAGTCGGAATGGACTACGATACAGGTGCCCGGTACTTATGCCGGTGTCCGCAAGAGCTGGGGTGCAGAGCAGTGGGACTGTTTTGACTATCCTGAAAATTGGGAGGGTAAGGGGGCTGTCTACCGTCGAACGGTCACGCTACCCGAGAGCTTCACTGGCATGGATGTGCATTTTTTTTGCGGAGCATGCGCGCACCATACTGAAGTCTTTGTTAACTCTAACAAGGTCGGCGAATGGCACGATGGGTATACCCCCATGGAATTCAGTATTACTCCTGCGCTTCAGGACGGGGAAAATACAATAGAGGTGCGCATCAGCGGAGCGAAGAATGACCTGTTCGATGACTACGGCACCCATCGTCGGGGAATCTGGCAAGATTGTTACTTGCGTGCCATCCCCTTTGTCTCAGTCGAAAATCACCTTTTTATTCAGACATTGACCAGCGAGGCATGTGTTGTCTGTGAAATCCCCGTAACAAACCAAAGCGACACAGACCGAGCGCTGACGGTTGAATGCATCGTTACCGAATTGGACGGCACCATTGTTCACCGTTTTGCATCGCTCCCGGACACTGTGGTTGCTAATGGCCGGACGATGTTCACCCTCAAAGACGGATGGATGGCCCCCCACCTCTGGTTTCCACACGATCCGTATCTCTATTACATGCATATCCAGATTGTGGATATATCGGGGCAGGTCATAGACAGCACCTGTGAGCGTTTTGGATATCGCGAAATCACTTGGAAGGGACCTCATCTCTATATCAATGGCCGCGAACTGTTCCTTCGGGGGCACGGGGGTCATTACTTTGGTGATATACAGGGGAGCCGTGCTTATATTGAAGCCTGGCTTGGGGGGATGAAAAAACTAGGCATCAACTTCATGCGGCTTCACGACAGTCCCAAGCATAAAGAGCTGTATGATGTAGCAGATGAGCTGGGCATCATGCTTGAGTCGGAAGCGGTCTGTCATTTCAAGGTGCCGGAGAATCCTGCAATCTGGCAAAATCATCTGGAAAACTTGGTCAAAGCTCAGCGCAACCGCCCCTCGATCATCATGTGGAGTGTATCCAATGAATTGCGCTGGCGCGGAGGGGGCGAGAAACCGGAAATGATCCAGTTTGTCAAAAAGTTCGACACCTCTCGGCCGGTCTTCGCAAGCGACTTTAGTCTTGAATCACGAGCAGGTGATATCTGCACCCATCATTACGATCCCCTTACTGTCTTTGAAGACTGGGAGACCTTCGGTCCGGACAAACCCATGATCTGGGACGAACTTGGAAGCGTATGGCAACACGATCGACCGCTCTGTAACGGGACTTCCGGCTATGAAGTGCAAGCTCAGGATTATGCCACGGGGCTCTGGCACGATGGCCATGATCAGGTTGGGGATGACATTATCTGTACGCATGATGGTCAAACGTTTGCAGGAGAGTATCATCGCGTCAATGGCTTTTGTCCCTGGGATCTCTCTTACATCTTTTTTCGGTGGCAACCGACAAACAACAACCAGCTCATGGAACTTACCCTTGGAGACTTGGCGGCTCCCGGTATCAAACATCGGCATATACGTCCGGTGGCATCCCCGATCAACCCATGGGACAAAACCCTTCCCGATTTTGAACCCAATCCCGGCTACTATCTTTTCAGCAAGTATATGCAGGCAGTGCGTTTTTTCGACACATCAGAGCATCGTACCACCTTCTTTGCCAGTGACTCCGTTACGCTACACACACGCTTGTTTTATGAAGACACCCGTTTTGCCGATACGCTGGTCTGTGTTGTTGAATCTCTAGACGGCCAAAAGTTGACCGAAACAACCCAATTGGTTGATGTGATCCCTGGTCAGGTGCTTGGCGAGTTGTCTTTAACGTTTGTCATGCCATCGGTCGCTAGCATTACACCGGTCCGGCTCGTTCGTGAGTTCCGCTATCGTGGCACGACGGGATATCGGTCTGTCCAGTCAGCCAAAGTGTTTCCAACGTCGATTCAGACCGAGGCAGTCGTCTACACCGATAACAATCAGGTTGCCGCATTTCTTTCAGACCATGGTGTCACCGTCACAGCCAATAAAACTGAAAGCGCTGTAATCATCACTACTGAGACCCACTATTCCTCGGACACTTTTTGTGAATTTATCAAGGCCGGTGGTGCTATAATTGTCCTGCCGGAAAGTGCGGGCACCTGTACAGTACCCGCCAGCTCAATACGCGACAGCTTTGAGTCTTGCGAAGGCGTGTTGAACAGCGATACCCCCTTGGAGACAAGCGGAGGGTGTCAGTGGTTTGGTTCCCGTTCTCGCGGAACCCTCCGTATTTTTCAGAAGATCTGGGACCTACAGCAGGACAACGGTCGACTTGACTTCACTGAAGCAACACCGGGTGCATATGCATATGCTGAATTCTCCACCCCTCTGAAACACCTAGAAGAGGGCTCGATCAGTCTATCATGGAAGGCGGAGTGCAATGAATGGCAGTCCCGGTTGGAAACCCAACCGGACCTGTTTTATCGTGCGATTCGACTTGCGGTACGGAATGATCAGGGAGTGTGGTATGCATTGGCAGAACCGCTTGTCATCACAACCAAGGACAATACGGAAAGCGTTAACTTGGCAGGTCGGCAATGGTTTCAACTGGACGACCTATCTGCTGTCCTGGGAGATCCTCTGACGGAGGATGAGGTGGATCTCGTCACCATTACTGCCGCTGGCTTGGTGATGGAGTGCACGCCTTCGGAACCCGTCGAGTTCTGGTTTTCTCACATTGAGTGGTATGGTCGTGCTGCACCGTCTGCCCGTATCCCGCTTAACGGTCCTGACCATACCGTCTTGAAGGGCCTTGGTCAGGAAGACTTTTCGAATTGGTGTGGTGGATCTGCTCAGTCTATCCTTGATCTGCCAGAAACAGGAAATGGTCGTGTCATTCTCGCGGGCAACAAGGACGGGTTTGGCGCTTCTCTCTATGAGACGATGATGGGAAAAGGCATTGTGCTTACCGCGTCTCTCAACCTACTCTCTCATGATGAGCCGGTTGCATTTGCCATGTTGAGCAACCTGCTCAATTATGGTTTGCAATACGACGCGACGTTAGAGAACAGAACAGCCTTACTCGCAGGTGCATCACTTAGTCACTACCTGCTGAAACAGGGCCTGATTGCTGAGCGCTTTTCATCAAGTACCGTTTATACAGCCCTTATCCTCGATGGGAGCGATCGGGAATCCATGGAGATGGCAGAGGCCTGCAGTGATGCCATTCAGCAGATGGTGAAAGCCGGTGGAACTGTTCTGCTTATTGGAACCCACCCGGAAAGTCTAGAGCAAGTAAAAGCACTCTCGGATCATGATTTGATCCTTACCGAACCGTTTCTGGGTGAACGTACGCATTGTGTGAAAGCCGCTATCAGCTGGACGCGGTCGGATACTCCCGAGCGCCTGACTGAATACTATGATGGTGTATTGATTCCCCAACCGTTTGAGCCTAACTACGACCCCATCCTCTCCGGTCTCAGCAACCGGGATTTGCAGTGGGATGGTGTCACGATGTTTGAACACGGTATTGCGTTACAGGGGATGGACCCGGTTCGTGTCAGTGACGACTATAGCATTTTGCTTAGTAACTGGCGTATCGACTGGAGTCAACCCCACTGGGGGGGGGAATATATTCATGCCGGTAAGGACCAGCGACGAGCTGACTGGTTTGTCAATCGCGACGCCGTACTGTTTCGGGTGGCCTGTGGCCAGGGATGTTTCCTCTTCTGTCAGCTTGATCTCTCTGCCGGTGATGAGAAAGCCGAACGACTGACTCGGCAGATCTTGACGAACCTCGGGTGCAGTCTTGCTCAGAAAACCTCTTTTTCGAATCAGAATGTCACCTTCGATTTCACCGCACGGAATGACCAGCGGAAGCGTTTTGCCAGGCACTACAAGCACCTTCCCCCGGCTCGACGCCATTACTCTGGCACCCCCGAACACATGAAGAGTACAAGCCCTACAACCGTAATCCAGAAGATACCAACCAAGCTTATGGGTGACACGCTTCTCACAGCGACAGCACCCTATATTCAGGAAAAACTATCGAAAACACATCAGATTATCAGGGTTGGTAAAACTCAGGCTACTTCAGAAAATGGTAAGGGTCTTGTAACGGCTCTTGTCGACCCCAAGACCCGTATCTTTCTCATCAGTTACGGGCTGGAGGATTTGAAGTTAAATGATAAACATAAACCACAAACTGCTATCGACCAATGGGCCGCCAATCTGACCTCCATTGTGGAGACTCTGACTGCCACAGGAGCCAAGCTCTACTGGAACACTATAGTCCCTCTGCCGAGGGGGTTGACAGGTTATGCCCGTGAACAGGTTGAAAGTTACAATGCCGCTGCTTTGTCCATAATGGACCTGTATAATGTCTACACCAACGACCTTCACCGGTTTGTTTTCGATACTATGCAGGACTGGCTTGAAGGCGATACGCTGGAAATGACGCAGGAGCAGTTGTCAGCCATCGGAAAACAAACAGCTGCTGCCATCGAATTCTTCGGAGCGCAGTAACAATGCATCCTGCTACCGATGCGCTAGTGTTGCGGCCTGATCCAGGTAGCGTTTTATGCCTTCGGGGTTGACGTTGAAGGGGATGTGATTGCCGATGCACATCATATACCCTCCGGTCATCTGTGCGGTTTCGACCATGGAGTGCACCATGGCGTCGATCTCGGTGGGGTTGTTTCGCATCAAGACGCGGTTGTCGCCTTCGCCAGCCAGAAATAGATTCTTACCTTCATGGCGCCGGGCGATGGCCTTGTAGTCGGTGTATGGCTCGCTGATAATGCCGCGGGCACCGCAGGCAATAACGTCATCGGCATAAACGTCCACACAACCATCCACCATAAAGATGACCTCTTTGCCAGACGCCCGCAGAATGTCCCAGTATTCTTCGTAACGTGGGAAGATGTATTTGTGCATCCACTCCGGGGAGCAGACAGGACCACGGGTCAGGACAATATCATCGTGACAGACCGCAACGTTCACAGGCAGACGAGCAAATGCACGGAACACACGTCGGTTGATTTCGGCGAACTCGTCCATGATGCGTTCGAATTCAGGAAGGAGACAGAGATTCATAAAATTTTCGTAGCCAAAGACCAGCATGGGCCACATAAACATGGTGTTGTAAAAGAAAACCTCGGCGGGAAGATCTTCCGGGGCTTGATCTCCAGGCTTTGAATCCGCCCCGGCTGGCATCGCGTCTGGCGGATCCGGGCTAGCGGGCGCTGGCACCTCGGACTGGCAGGTCAGGCATTGGACCGATTTCCCGCGCATTTCATCGGGCGCCAGCAGGGCAGCGCCGCATTGGGGGCAGGCCCACTGAAGCACCGGCGCCGGAATCATGCAACGATAGCCGCAATCCGGGCAGTTGACCATG
>CAZNWT010000097.1:0-17580 GCA_964576795.1 uncultured Victivallales bacterium | reverse complement strand
ACACCCGCCCTTTGCTTTCTCAGGTTGGTGTCTCACTCACATTGGCAAAGAGGGGTGGCCATGGAACATGACATAGCGTGGGCCTTGCGCACAACCAGCAGCAATACGGTTCCTGCATAACCCAGGAAAGATGCATTTTCGTTTGGCTTGACGGATATCCCTTGGCGTGGTGTTTCTGGGCTATGCAGGAGCACCTTACAAATATTTTGTTCTTCTTTATCGTTATTCAGAGATGAGGTACTGCTATGTTGCCGTTGCTTCAACGATCCCTCTGTTACGGCGTCCCCTTCGTGGTTGTCTGCTGTGGTGCAGGCGTTGGCCACTTGGAACAGGAATCCTCCGTCGCACCGTGCTCGCGCAGGTGGGCGAGGAACGCGGTGTGCATCTCCTGAATCGCCTCTGGGTGGGTCGCGGCACAGTCGCAGGCGGCAAGTGGATCGACGGCCAGGTCGTAGAGCTCGGTCTGGCCGGCGCTCCCCACCGGCGCGTATCCCCATTGTCGATTCACCACAAAGGGCATGATCTTCATGCTGCCCCAGAACGAGTTCTCATCCGGATCTACATAACCGCCAGACACAGCCAAATCACGAAAGCGTTCGTCACCATTGAGAACCTGAGCGGCGAAAGAGCGCCCTTGCACCGGTTCCGGCGCCTCGAGCTCCAGGCCCGCCAATTCCAGAAGCGTCGGCATGATATCGATGGGCTGGGCCATGAGGTCCAAGCTGGCTCCCTGCGGAATGTCACCACCGGCCAGAAGGAAGGGGACATGGCCGATTTCTGGGTAGATAGGCCAGTTGCGCATATCCTCGGGGTGGATGTTGGACTTGCCGCAACGCCCGTGCTCACCAATGGAGGTGCCGTGGTCGGAGGTAAACAGAACAATGCTCTCCTCCCAGATCTGGAGGTCGTCGATTTTCTGCAAGACCCGGCCAATCGCCCGATCCACCAGTTCGGACTCTGCCGCGTAGTGCGCCCGCAGATTCTTCAGCTCCGCCGCCGTGTAAGCTGAGGATGGGCCATAATTCGGATGAATCATCGGTTGACCGGCATAATCCGGATCATACCTGCGCACCAGATACTCAGGTGGATCCCAGGGTTCGTGCGGATCAAAGAAATCGATCCACAGGAAGAAGGGATTGGCTTCACTGTTCTCCTCCAACCAACGGGTCGCGGTGGATGCCGTGCGATGACTAAAAGACTCGGCCTCGTAGCGGCAGTAACGGTTGATCCAGCGATGCAGTTCCGACAGGGTGTACTTCTCTTTGTACAGCCATGGATCAACGCGAACCTTGCTCTTGGCGACGCCCGGTTGGATGGGGTCGTTCAGATGAGTGAGGAAATTATCTCCCTCCTGTCCGCGCAGATGGTAAGCAGCCTCGAAGTGCTCGTTGAAATGAGCGCGGAAGAGATGCGGACAGTCGCAGATGAGCTGGGTGGTGTAGCTTTGCTGCTGTAGCAGGCTTGCGATGGAGTTTCGCGATGAGCGTTCGATAGGCTGCCAGGGATAGAAGGGCCAGCCGAGCCGCCCAGTCGCCAGATCGGTACGTTGGGGGATCGTGGGAAAACTCCCCATGGTGAAACGCTCAATTGAAGTCGCCCGCTCACCGGCGAAACGATCCAGTTCGGGCGTGCGAACCGGCATGGCTGCAGCGCGATCAAAGAGGTTGTCGTAACGGAAGGTGTCGCTCATGATCAGAATAATGTTCTTCATCGCGCTTGTTCCTCCTTAGTCGCTCGGCGCTGCATCTCGTGCAATACCGGTTGGCAATTCAGAGCCAATAAGAATTTGCTTTCTTGAGTCTCTGGAGAACACGTCTGCTGTGCCATGCGGAGTCCCCGATTTGTGACTGAACGATACGCCAAGCCGGAACCCAAGGTCAAGAATTCTGCGGGTTAGGGAATTCATAAAACATACGGGCTAAAGTCTCTTTGCTTCGTATAGACCCCAGGTCTGACCCCCTTTATTGACAGTCCATTCCGCAAGCTGCGTCAAGGTAACCCCCTCGTCCAAGTCGCGGATTTCTGAAGACACGTATCTGGTCGGCAGAATGAAAGCGATCTGTCTGCCTTCACGCATGTGCCGCGTTATCAGTGCCCTCTTCATATCCTGCAGCTTGTCGCCATTCTCCTTATAGAACTTGCGTAGGCGTGCAGTTCGCTTATTTTGTCTACGCGGTGTCCACTTGCTCTCGACCAACAACTTCTGCCATCCATGCGACTGGAACAGGTCGATGTCATACAGCACAAACCGCTTACCACTGCCAATATAGAACGCCGCCATTGGTGCGGTGAATATAACAGCATTGTCCTTTAAGTGTTCTTCCGCATGGTCGGCTGCTAACATTTGCGGTATCGCCGCCCGGATATTGATGCAGCGATAGGGTCCAATCGCGGGCATCTGTATCCAATTCGACAGTATCGCTGACACACAAACCAACACAATGATCAAACAAATCCGCCATTTCGCAAGCTTCACTTGGTCCAACAGTCCAAACGACAGACCAATGAATAGAGGAAACGTGCACAGCATTAACCGCATGGCCGAGCAGCCCCCTGATCCCGTCCAATAGTAAGCACTGTAGAGAAAGAATAGCGGAAAGAACCACAGCAATGACATGACTGCTTCGAGCCAGTTCTTTTTTGCTACAATACCTGCCAACCCAAGAAAGAAGAAAAAACCAACGCCATGAGTGTACATGCCAGTGAACATGTGCGAGATGTTTACCTTTAGCACAGACAAGCTGAATGCGCCCTGTTCACCAGAGAGCGCGTAGCCCGTTGTGAACGGGTTACCAAACACGTTCCAGTTGTACAAGCCTAACACGACCAAGCATGCAGAGTATGACAGGGCAATCGCTCCGAGCGGTGGCAAGCGCCATTGCTCGCTTCTCCATTGCTGAACAATCTCCACACCCAACGTGACCGCTATAACGAGCGAGAACAGCCCGCTGGTCGGACGAATCAAAACAGCGGAGCCAAGGCAGAGTCCTGCTGCGATACCAGTCAGAACCGTCGGCGACCGAGACCATTTCCATAGGAAGTACATTCCCCATACGACGAAGCAAGTGTTGGGTATGTGGGCCAGCGGGTATGACGCATAAGACAGGAACATCGCGTTCAAGGCTAGCACGAGAGTCGCACAAATTGCCGCACACGACGAAGACCAAAGCCAAAAAAGCATGAACGCCCCTATCAAGGTCAGGGCGCCAGAAATCGGGGACACAAGAAATGCGCCCTTCTCGCCGGCAATAAGCATGCCTAACGCCATGAGGGCCGAATAGCCTGGAGTGTATTTGGGCAGCAATTCGCCACGCTTGTTCTCGACCCACACATGACTGCCATGGCGAAATATGTCATCGTCCACCACCGCAACGGGGCCGCCCGCCGCAATTCGCTCGGCCAATATCAAATAACCAGCAGTATCCGTCTCACAACATGCGGGTATGAAGAGGTCCTTTTCCTGCTTTACATATCCAGCGACAATCCCAAGTAACAAGAAAGCACAGATGATATTGCGCTTCAGCGCAGTGTTTGGGATAAGAACTTGCAGCGCCTCAAGGCTCTTCCTGTCGACTCCTACTCGTCGTTTCATTGTTTCGACCATGGGAAGAAAATACTATGACAAAACCATCGCAAAGCGTAACTCAGGTAGGTCCACCATGGCGCTACCACTTTTTGAAAATAACACATCCACCTCCTGCTGACAATGGAGCAACAGAAAAAGACCCAAAAGAGCTCGGGTAGTGTTTGACGGAACATGGGTTATTTATCACGCAGTTTATCACGACTTCGGATAAAATAGTTAAATGGATATGCCGAAGTTTGCTATTGACTTTAGGGTCATTCGCCATAGAAAATAATTTATTACAAATCAATACAATTATCGACAGTATTGTGATTTTACTGAGAAATAAGGATTAGTTTTATGAAATATCGTGTCGCTGAAAAATACTACGGCCCTGAAATCCGCCATAATGACTGGTCACAAGATAAAGGTCGACTGGTTGCTGCAGGAGGAATGTTGCATCTTTTGGGTGAAAAGGAAACCGAGACGTCTCTTGCTTATTACCCTATGCCCTCTATAGGAGGTGATATAGCCGTTAGCCTTCGATTTCATTTTGAACGTTTTGATCAAGATAGTGAGTTTTGCGTTAAATTTAATAGTATTCCTAAATTAGCTTCAGAAGATGCTGGGTTTAGATTTGTCATAAATCATGGAAGCTATGCTTTTTTCTATAAACAGAAAAAAGTATTTGAAAGAGAAATGATGGCTATTCGTTTTTTTCGTCCTCACACGATTAAATTAGCTACTTTAATGGATGAATATGCGTTTTTTATTGATGGAAAACTCGTCGTTAAGGGGAAAATCGACAAACCCTATACTGACAATGAAGGGGTTTTTGGGGTCAACATCAAAAAAGGAGACGCTCGTATCATCAGCTTTTTAGAAGAATATATTAATTATGATCTTAAAATACCTGAATGGAAACGCGGGGAATTACTATATGAGGAAAAATTTGGACGACGTTCATTGAATACTAATTGGCTTATTAACGGTGAATCCGCTGAACCCGAAGATGACGCCTTTACCTTTAACTTCATGAGTAATTGTGTGCTCAAAAAAAAGTTCAAAGCACCTCTTGCTGTGGATTTTAAAGCGACTCCTATGAAATCTCCTCTACATTATGTAGCAGGTGTTACAGACGCTATATTCATCTGGATGGTGGATAAACCGAAAGGTGATTTGTTTCATTATTTGGAAAACTTGCCTGACGCGGGACTTCCGCGTTTGGACCAGCTTGCGTTTTATTGGGCCGATTTTGGGGGCTCAAATAATGTTACTACACGCATGCGTAAGAATCCATGTCGTCATTTGATTCGTCAGTTTGTCGATCGCCCACGGCTGCTGGAGAGAAATAGAACTTATGATATTACACTAGTGCAAAATGATTCATTTATTGAATACTGGGTTGATGGAAAACCTTGGATTCGATCATATGATCCATATGCTCTAAAATCAGGTCACATGGGATTTCGGGCTTATTTATCTGATTTGAGAATCAGTGATCTGAAAGTCTGGAAAGTATCTTGAGCTTGAAAATAGGTTTACTCGGAGCGGGAGGACATTCTCGAGTTTGTCACGGTCCGGCATTAAAGCTTTTTTGTAAAAATAATCCTGATCAGATTGAATTATCGGCTATCTGTGATCTTGATAGTGAAAAGGCTGATAAATATGCCGAGGAGTTTGGTTTTAATCGTGCCTACACTGATCTCGATAAAATGTTGGACAAGGAAAACTTGGATGGAATACTTGCGATCACTCCAATTTCAATAACTGAAAAAATTGCCGGATACTTGCTTAAAAAAAATATACCTGTGCTCATTGAAAAACCACCCGGAGCGGACTTAGATGCGGCTAAACGTTTACTGTCGTTGGCGGAAAAATGTGGTACGCCTCATATGATATCATTCAATCGGCAGTTTGTGCCAGCTATACAAAAAGCTTGTGACTGGATTAATGCCGGAGGTATAGAGCGACAGCCTAAAATAGTGATAGCTCGTATGTTGAGAGCTGTACGGCGAGAAGATAACTTTGCTGCTGCTACTGGTATCCATGTAGTATCGGCCATTTTATGTTTATTGGATAAACCAAAGGTTATCACTACCGTAAAAACTTTAGTACCAGAAAGTGGTTGTTTTCTGTTTAACTCACAAATTAAATTTGAAAATGGTTCGAGTGCTTCTCTGATTATTTCGCCGGATGTGGGTAACGTGGAGGAAACTTATGAAATCCATGGTTATGATTATTGCATCTCCATAAATATCAACAGTCTTGATCATAAAGCGAATTGTAGCCTTGAAATTAAACATATTTCCGAAACGGTCTTAGCATGGCAGGCTCCTTCGAATTACGAAAATTCCGAACTTGATGGAACTTATGGAGAAACCGAGGCTTTTGTGAAAAGCCTTCAAGGAAAACGTGCCTGGAGCCCCAGTCTAAAAGATGGACTTAATATATATGAAGTTTCACAAGCAATTCAAAACAGTCATAAATACACTTTAGAAAATAGATGAAAAATGTCTAACATTGAATTCTCTTATAGGGGTATCCACTTGAGTGTGGCACCTTCTACATTTTGTGGTGTTTCTTTTTTCTACCCCTAATCCCTAAGGCAATATTTTCGTAGGGCGTGGCTTTCATAATGACTGCATTCTGCAACTAACGATAAAACCGCATCCCGCGAGATAGAGATGTTCTCCTGTTGAAGCGGAACGTGTATTCATTAAGAAAGGATTCTTTCCCTTGCACGCAAGAATGGCTGCGCGCGGCCTGCTGACCGGTCTCGTCGCCCGGCGAAGCGCAAACATGTGATATGCGTGATTCTGGAAGAGGGGGAGAAACAGGGCCCTTTCATGATGCTCAGTGATGTGGCGAAAGTGGGACAAACCGCTGATCAAAGCTGTTGCCGATGAGATCCACAAACACGGCAAACTTCTGCATATTCATTTTCACGGAAGATGCATGGAGACCGAGTCAGACGTTTCTGAGATCGGCATTGACTGCGTCTGTCCATTCGAACGTCCTCCGGGTGGTGACGTGGCGAGTCCAGAAGGCCTGAAGAAGGTGGCGGATTTACTCAATGGCAAAAGCACCATGAACGGGAACGTGCATACCGTGGAGACTTTGATCCGCGGAACAACAGATGACGTCCGACGTGAAGTGCGTGAAATCCGCCAGGCTTTCGAGGGTAACCCCAGGTTCATCATCGGCAGGATTTAGGCAAGGCGGGAGTCGGACCTCAGCAGCGGATGCAACCCGGCCATCCGGTGAACAGTCCGAATCAGTACATTCTGTTTTTTTTCCAATACTCATTCATCATCTCGTAACGTTCCAGTGGCATGCCTTTGAAGGCGCAGTTGCTGGTTGAGTAGATAAAGCCGCCGCCGGGTTTCCCGTGTTGCATGGCGTATTCGCAACTTTTCAGTACTTCCGTATTTGTGCCGGTTTGCAGCAGGCCGCAGTTAACGTTGCCGCATAATGCAATGCGATCGCCGTAGAGTCGCTTGACTTCGGCAATGTCCATTCCGGCTTGCGGGTCGATGGAGTGAATGGCATGTGGGGCGCAGTCAACGATTTGATCAAGGATCGGCATGATGTGGCCATCGGTGTGCTTAATCACATATTTGCCCATACTGCGATAAGCAGCGATAATGCGACGCAAGTAAGGCGTTACGTACTCCGCGAATTGCGAGGGCGAGAAGAATGGGTTGGCGTTAAAGGCGTAATCGGAACAAAGAATGAAGCCGTCGAAACCAGATCTTGCAAAGAACAGGTGGTAACCATTGTGCTTGTAAAGCAGGTCTTCGGCCCACTGTATTAATTTCTCCGGGGTATCTGCCATCATTTCAATGATATCGTTCAGTTCGTCGCCTTCTGGGATTGCCATGGTGGCGTCTCCATGCGTCATGAGCAGGTACTCCTCGTCCTGTTCTGTTGCCATTTCGCGAATGATGTTCATCGTTGCCACCAGTTCCAGCGCGCGTTGTGGGAAGATGCTCGACGGGGCGTGGGTGATCATGATGATAGAGTGTTCGTAGCGCTTAGCGATCTTCAGATAAAGTTCAGCATTCTGCCGACAGAGCGCCAGTCGATCTTCTTCGGGAAGAGAGTCGTTTTCCGGGCCTTGAAGGAAATCATGGCCAAATGCCTCCTTGCCAAGTTGAAAGACCAACTCAAAGGTTGGCACATAGTCCGGCTGTTTGCCTTCGAGCGCCATGATGGCGCGTTGTTTGTGCGTCAGTTGTGACATGTATTACTCCAGTCTCATTCCATGCATGCCAATGCACCACAGGCATACGATCGACATTTTTGTAATTCATCATCCGACGGAAAAGTTCTCGATTGGTCATGATTCTATTCTCATTGTCTTTGCAGATCGTGACTCACGCAGTTCTCAAGAACGCCAACTCAAATGGCTTCAGAGTTAAACAGATGTCCCCGGTACTCGTATCAGCGGAAAGTAGAGTTGTCTCTGACACATTTACGACCTCTAGGGCGGCATCCGGTGCAAACGTTAAGACTCTCTCATCAGCATCCAAGTTGGATATCAGGATTATGCCATTACCAACAACAGTCTCGACGCTCACGCCATCCCATCCCTCGCGAGGGACAGGTAATGTGTTTCTGGTACCTCCAACTGCCAGAAGGCCTTGCCCCCAGGCTCTGGAAAGCTGAAAGGCATTGTTTGCATCAAATGCAATGGCCATACGCCGCTGCCACACGTTTTCACCGGCCACATGAAAGAGCCATCGCACTCTGCCGTTGTCGCGATCGAGTTCATAACAGAATGCTCCCTCATTCAGCAGAGCCACCGATTTATTGTCCGCCCCCGACGCTTCCAGACAATAGGGACTGCATACCTGTGTCTCCCGTGTCTCGGCACGCACGTTGGGATTGAAGCGCCATGTCTGCTTCAGCGGCGCGCCAAGGTCGACCTCAATCGCCAGGTAGTCGGCCCACTTGCCGACGGCATCGAATGTCCGGCCTGGCGCATAACGCACATTGAGCTCGGCATGCTGGCTGCCCTCTGCTAGCAGCACATCCAGTATCACTGTCTGCACGAAATCTGTATCGCTTTCGTAAACAAGTTCCAGCGCCCCCAATGGTCCGCACCGTGATGCCGATGAGCGCGTCAAGCGGAGTGGACCGTACTCGTGGTCCACCGGGCGCAGCAAAACCGCGCGTTGGTTATTGCGTGACAACTGCAGATGACCGTCTTTCGTTATGGCGGTTTGCCATACTCCGCAGGCCTCGGGAAGCTTGCACGGTTCCCATTGATCAGTTGTCTCGGATGGCGCCATGGTCTGCCATGCGGCAAAGGGCGCCAGGACAATCTGCCGCCCCTTGAATGGTATTGTATTTCCGGCAGTCCACGTGGTAGACGGTGCAACGTGACTGAATGCCAAAGGTACTCCCGCCGCATTCAGAAGGGACTCTGTTTCGCCGGTGCCCGCGATAGCGGCTTGAACCGAGGCTAGCGCTGAGTTGATACGTCCCGAAATCCTTGGCACCTCGTGCATAAGCCGCTCTCCGGTGCAGGGGGGAGCCAACATGGCCTGGTTGGCGTGAAACTGTCCGCGATGCGTGTCCTGCACGAGCGACATATCATGCGCCTCCAGCAAGCAGATGTCGTCTGCTGCGGCTCTGAGTTCTTTGGCGACATCCTCCCACTTCCCGGCCAACCACGCATGCAGTTGCGCCTGACGCCATTGGGCTGTCTGACCAAAGATCAGTTCGTAGTGGCTGAAGGCGTTGGCGTTGGCCGTGCCGGGATAGAAGAAGTTATCCGACTGATGATAATCATCGGCTGCAAAGCCCCGTTTTGGCAGAGGGTTTTCGACGGTAGTTTCGGCAAGTCGCTCCGAAACGGTGGCAAAGCTTCCCCACACCGGCGCATAACGGTGTGCCCGGATCATATGTGTGCGAAATGGCACATACCCCAGATCCTGGCAGTTGGTATAGGTGAGCGATGAGTCTTCCGTGCCATATTTGTCGTGAACCAGGGGTACATCGAGGAAATAGTTTACCCCTTTTTGAGCCAGAACTGGATCACGGACGGTCAGCGCGTCAACGCCATGCCCCGCCGGACTTTGCCAGCGGATGGCGTCTGCATCGTCACCCGGCGTATAACCGCGGTTCTGTGCAATATGGACAGCGCCGGTATAGCCAAAATGACGCAACAATTCCGGTATCTGCGGTGAAAAGGAGCTCTCTTGGCATTGATATACAGACGGTGTGCGCCCGAAGATATGACTGAATGTTTCCTGGCCGGAGCGGAACTGCCAGTATTGCAGTGCCAGTGGGGAGAAAAGCGCAAGAGGCAGCGCGAAAGTGCCATTGGTCATCTCAATATTGTGTTGCGACCATGCGTTCTGCAACTGTCCGATCAGTGAAGGGAAACGTTTCGCTAGGTTTTTCCAGCAGGATGCTCCACCTTCAAGGTTCACGCGATAGCCATGCTGCTTTATGTTGGCAAGATACGAAAGCAAAGTTTGACGCGTTTGTTCAGGCCATTCGAGTTCGAAGAACCCTACTTTTTCAAATAGAATGCCGAGATGAGGAAATTCAAGGAAGCAAAGCTCCAGCTTCGAGTGGTCACGGCGGATTTCGGTCAGACATTCGAATGCCGTGCGCAGATGGGCTTTCGTGGATTCGGCATCTGCCCCTTGCCAGGCATTCAGCGCAGCTAGGACGGAACGGTCGGCGTGGGTGACCGCGTTGCGGTCAGCGCCCTTTCGGTCAAGCAGCCATTGCAGCATCAACCTGTTGAGTCCATAGGCCTGAAAATCCAAGCGCAGCTCTTCTTGGGCGGTATCCAGATCACGGCTGTTGCTATCTGTTGTCCATGCACCGGAGGTCGATAACAATGCATGTAGAATGTTTGCACCTTCCGTGAGTCGTTTCATAGGCCAGTCGCCACGCCAAGCCTCTATCATGGCAAAGAACTCAAAGCCGACAGCCAGTTGCCTGTTTTGCAGTTTGGCCACCGTACTTTCGCCCACCTGCCATTTGGGGATTCCGTCATTAAACGGGCTGTATGGCAACCCGTATGGGTAGAAATAGGATCCCGCAGGTGTGGTCAAAGCGTCTTTCTCGGAATACCTGGGAAGAAGTAGTTCCTGGTCGACAAAGTGGGGGCGAATGTATAGGCCAGGGGTCTTGTCCGTATGGAACAGTGCTGCGGCCTGACTGCAACAGGCGATAACAAAATCATCGTCGGCATTTGTTTCTGCACGCCCATTTTGCCACTCGGGGATGGTCTGAGTCAGGCTGAGTACAACGGGATCGAACAGCAACCCGTAGCCGTCAATCCAGCCATACATGTGCTCCCAGCAGATCGTGGGCCGATCTTCGCGAAAGTCTTCAATCTTCGGAAAAATATAGCTTAGTTTCATGTTCCCAAGGGGTTGTGGTTATGTAACGTTACATAAGGTAGTTACTAGTTGAATTTAGCCATTACTTTACATGACGAGCCTCGGTTGGCAAGGTTAGACCCGCGCTTCTCCAAAGTGCAGGCCGGGTCCATTGGGGGCCGGACACCAGACTGAAAGAGGAGGCGAGAGCATGAGACAGGCAGTATGCAGATGGACGGTTGTTGCTCTGGCTTGTGTGGTTGTCGAGTCACACGGCGGGGTGGGTCGGAGCGTCCGATGGCGACGATGAGGACGACCTGGATGCCTCATTTCCGTTTTGGCTCTTTGAGACCCCGTATAGACTAAACAAAGGAGTGAGATGAACGAGAAGAAGCGAGTGCGGATGTTGCCGGGCATTGTGGTCTTGGCCGTGGCCCTCACATCGGTCGGGGTGCTCTGTGCTGCCGCGGAGCCGGAGGCCTTCGACTTCGACGCATTCTGGCTTGAACCCTCTGTGCGAGAGGTGCCCTTTGACGTTGTGATTCTGGACCGCGGCGAGGAGCAGGATTTTGCCTGGCAGGAGTTCGTTTACACGGGAATGCGGTATGGTGGCCAGCCGGTCCGGGTTCACGCATTCTCCGCCGTACCCAACTGCGCGAAGCCGTCAGCTCCGCGGCCTGGTATTGTGGTTACGCACGGTCTTTTCGGCAAAGCAACCCTGGCGTCCATCGTTCCCTTTGCAAAGGCGGGCTACCCCTGCATTATGTGGGAATGGGAGATGCACTACAATCCCACCAAAGTCGATGTTCCAGACGATGGTCTTGTGAGCCTACCGCATAGCTATTACCCACTCGCACTCTATCCCGACCGGAAGTATCCCCGCGCCACACCCGATGATGAGTGGCGTCGAACCATTTGGTATCCCGCAGTGATCGGCGGCCGTCGTGCGATCACGTGGCTTCAGCAACAACCCGGGGTGGACCCCGATCGAATCGGCGCGACCGGCGGGAGCTATGGCGGGTTGGTCGCTTCCCTCCTGGCCACGGTCGACCCGCGTATCCGCGCCGCCGTGTCCTACAGCTTCTCGCCCCTGGCAATGGAAGCGATGTCCGGCCTGTTGAGCCTGAGCGAGTTGTCCGTCGATCAGAAGCGTGAATACGCACGGCGCTTCGACTCCGCCGAGAACTTGGCTCGCACGAAGGCTGCAATTTACTGGGTCGTGGGGACGCACGACAGACCGTTCTTTCCTCCGACCATTCAGGAGACGTTTGCGCGGACCGGTCCGCCTCGCGCTCTTTACCTGATTCCCAACACGGACCATATCCATCCCTCCGAAGCGCCAGCACTGGCCTGGTTCGATTCTGTTTTGGAGGCGGGCTCGACCTTTCCCGATCCGGAACTCGTTGAGGCAACCGTTGCCGCCGATGGGGTGCAGGTGCGGATCCGCCCCAAAGCCGATCTCCCGCTGACCCATGTGTCCGTCTACTGGAGCGACGTTGTGACTGACGCCGCCTACACTGAAGCCCTCTGGAGGGGTGAGGCCACCGCCCCGGATGAGAGCGGCACGTGGTGTGCGACGCTCAGGCCTCCCTTCGGCGGCGATCGAAAAATTCGGATCTTTGTGAACGTTCGAGACAGCTGCGGCGCCATCGTCTCCAGTACGTCGTATGCCGTGGTGAGTCTCGACAAGTATGTGCCGGCAACCGGTCCGGGAGCGCAGGCAATGGTGGCCGAGGAAGGCACGATTCGGATAGCCCGGCGCGACAAAGGCACGATCCTGGATGGGGATCCGGCCGAATGGCCCGCCACTTCCTGGACTCCGTGGTTCGTACTCGAGTTCGTCTCCGGCCAATCCGGCCCCAAGCCGACCCCGCGAACGAGTACGCTGGGCGACATGGACGCCCGTTTCGCTGCCGTGTGGAATCCGGATCACCTCCTTTTCACCTTCGAGGTGCACAGCCCATTCCCGCTCGTCAATGCCGCCCCGGCGCATGACTTCTGGCGTGGGGACAGCTTCCAGATCCGCCTCTTCGCTGGTCCGGGCGCCGAGGCGGGAAAGGCACCCGGGGCGGGAGACGTGGTCCTGCACGTGAACGGGTGGCGGGACAGCGGAGGGAACTCCGTGCTGACTTTGCAAAGCGCACAAGGAGGCCGTCGCCTTGCGGAGGTGACCGAACTGGGTGACAGTGGTGTGTGGTTCCGCGAGGCGGCCAACGGGGACGGATGGACGGCCGAAGGCAGAATTCCCTGGCGACTTCTCGGCCTCTCGCCGGCCACGGGGACCCATCTGCGGATGGGACTGCAAGTCAATATCAGCAACGAAAGCGGCGACATGTCGTTGGGTTATTGTCAATACAACAACGGCCAGAGTTTCGGCGAGCCCGCGAAATGGGGTGCAGCCGTTCTCGCGGCGATTGCCCCTGACACGGCGGTTGTACCGAATCCCGCCACGACTCCGGTGGCGGTGAACCCCTGCCAGCGCCGGGACGTCTGGATGGCGAAATACGAGGCTCTGAAGGCGTGCGCGAAGCAAGGCGGCATCGGTCTGCTCTTCCTGGGCGACTCGATCACCGAGGGATGGGGTGGCGAGGGCAAGGCGGTTTGGGACAAGTATTACGGCCATTGCCGGGCCGCCTTCTTCGGCATTGGCGGCGACGCGACCCAGCATCTGCTCTGGCGGATCGAGAACGGCGAGCTCGACGGGATCGAACCGAAGGTCGTGGCGCTCCAGATCGGCACCAACAACAACTGGGCCTCCGGCAAGCCCAACACCCCGGAACAGATCGCGGCTGGCGTGGCTGCGGTGGTCGAGCGGCTGCGGAGCCGGCTCCCCGACACGAAGATTCTGTTGCTCGGGCTCTTTGCGCGTGGCAACGCGGACGATCTGGCCCGCCAGAACAACGAGGCCACCAACGCGATCATCGCCGGGCTCGGCGACAATAAGCACGTGTTCTACCGCGATATCAACGACGTTTTCGTCGGGCCGGACGCCGCTCTTAACAAAAACCTCTATTTACCCGACCTGCTGCACCTGAACGCGGCTGGCTACGAACGGTGGGCCAAGGTCATCGAGGTGGATATTCGGAAGTGGCTTGGGGATTCGGGTGCGGAGTAGTGCGGTTCCCCCCGAAATCCGGTCACCCACAGCTTTTCTCCTTTTCGCCAGTCAAAATTTCTGCGTACAAGCTGGGCGTGCGGAGCTAGCAGCGGGCGTGGCGGTGGATCGCAGGTGCACAAAGAGCGGCATTCCCCATCGTCAGGCGGTGTTAAGATCGGGTCGAGAACTTGTGACTGTTGAGGACATAAACTATATTCACAAACGTAACCCTTTTTGCCAAGCTACAGAAAGCTTGCCACAAGTTGCGGTTCTGCACTCTGAACACCATTTGCGCCAGTAAAATAATGGCCGCAACCAGATTCACGCCGATACTTTGCCTCACCCTGCGGTCGTCATCAATCGCATCGGCAAAGGCATCCGGGTCTATGCGGTCACGACTACCACCACTGTACAAGGTGTCGTCATTCAGGCTCAGGCGCTCTTCATCGATTTTGCCGAAGACCATCGCTCCCAGGTGACCGTTTCCTGAGGGAAAGGCTTGGTTCCAATCACCATTGGCTGGCCGGTCGTGAAAAAAAATTCGTGTTTGACATGATTATTCCGCTTTGCTTTTGAGTCGATACTCTTATCGGTTGACGAGAACGGGCGACGAAATCAGATCACACCTTTGATTCCATCGTCTCTCAGCTCTCTATTCGGTGCCTGTCAGGCTGAATGAAAGACTGTAGGGGACTTCCGCCGCAGCTCGGTCTCTTCGCCTTCCGGAGTGAATATAAAGCGCTAAAGAAACGCGACCTCTACCTGGTTGCATTGGAGTACCCCCCGGTTCAAGCATGGTTCATCCTTCTTCTATCGCAAGACCGATTGAACAGTATTTCCCCTAGGCATTTCCATCCTTTCTGAATTAATTTACATTATTTCTGTAATTATTGCTGACATTCAAGGCAAGTCAAAACAATGGATGAATGTGTTTGTAACTGATATTTCAGCTTTTTTATAAAAAATTCAGTTTAGGCTTTATATCTGCCAAATTTTAACGCTAACCTCAGCGTCACAATGTGCTGTGAAGAATACTTTCCCAAAAAAATTAGGACATTCATTCAGAAGGGCTGCCGCATGAGTAACGCAACAATTAGAGATGAATTTCGTACCCCATGCTCCCCAGAAGGGCTACAGGTAATCGAGATCAGCAGTGATTCAACCCGTGATTCTACCGCCTTCTACCTGGACTGCTCTTCCTGGTCTAACGATTCGCGCCTGCTTGCGTTTCGTCGGGAAGCAAGCGACGACGGGAGTAAGCCTGCCGGACTCTGGATCTGTGACACGGAGAATGATTTTGCGGTAGAGCCGATTGTTGAGTATCACGAAGGACGAGATGCAGAACATAATGTTCGCAATAATTCGGCCCCGGTCCCTGGGCAATCTTACGACAGCATTCTAGCGCCGGATGGCAAAGCGGTTTATCACCTGATCCGCATTGCCGATACAGTTGAAGTGCGCAAGATCGATATCGCAAACCGCAAGACAGAAGTTATTGCAACCGCACCTGCTCCACTATTAAGTCGGGGACATCACTCCATTTCTGCAGATGGCAAACGGCTTTGTATGGGGAATTTTCTAGGGAATGGCAAAACCGAAGGAGCACCGTGGGGTGCATACATCTTTGACCTTGATTCTGGCGAACATCAGGTCATTGAATTTGGTAATGGCTTCCGCAATATGCACTGTGCTTATTCACCAGATCCATCCCCGGAGGCATCACACGATCTATTGGTTGGTGGCACTTCGGGTCTCCTCTCTGATGGCTCCTGGCTTACCCCCCCGGACGGATCGTGGCGCTGGGAGAATATGCCACCGGATGAAGGGTTGGGTTCTTCAATTCTGGTTGTCCGAGATGACGGAACCAACTGGCGAATGCTGCCCATTGGCCGCAAGAAAAGCAGGTTCACTTGCCACAATATCTGGCGCGGCAGTGCGGGAAGTATTGTCGCCCAGCGTTACGACCATGCTCCTGGCTTGTGGCGCAGTCCCTTCCTTGAGGCATCCCCCATTCCGGTTCACAGTGAAGAAGACAAGTGGCTGGGAGAGACTCATCCTGACGCCCACCCCGTTGACATCACTCGCAAGCTGGCTCGAGCCGATGGCTGCCACTTTGGCTTTGATAAATCCGGCAAACACTTTGTCTCAGACTCGGATGGATACTGTACACCAGAGTGCAGCTTTCTCTATGTTGGGACCTACCACGAATCTAGTACAGAAGATCCCTTTGTCAGCACCCGTTACCTTGCCTTGCCCCGTACTTCGTGGAAAACTCAGGAATCCCATCCTCACGCATTTCTTTCACCGGATGGAAGACGTGTTGTCTTCCAATCCGATTTCACCGGACGTCCACAAGTGTATGTTGCATACAACTTCGACTACCCAGCAGATATATAACAGTAATTTCCGATGACTAGAATGTCCCATAAGCAACGTGCCATCATCGCCCTTGAAGGAGAATAACCAGACTACGTGCCGACCTTTGAGTTGGAGTTTCAGCTCAGTGAAGAAGCCTTCGGACGTTGGCCGCTGAAAGGGGCGAGGAATATCTGATCATGACCCATGGTGATGCGACTCTCCCCATTCCGGAAGGGAAGGAATGGGAGGAGATCATAGAGTTGCTCGGCGCCGATTCAGATTCCATAAAGCAAAAAGCTGAGGAATCACTCTATCGACATAACGGTTATCATCTCCACCATGGCCAGCATCTGTACAAGGACAGGAACCCAGATGCCGTCGGTGTCCAGCCCTAGGTGATCGCGCAAGTGCCAATAGGCAAAGGCCTAGATGCCGGTGGAGACATGCATGCCGAGTTCGATGGGCATGCGGTTCACGAGTTCGCGATTGAGCGTGCGGATGACACGCTCGCACGAGGTTAGAACGTCAGTGTTTTCGCTCATATTTCTTCGTTGTTCGGTTAGGTCTCTCATCTCGCGGCTTTGTCGCCGGTGACGAAAATGAGCGATCGCTCGCGCAGCCCGATTGCCCGCTCTCAGCGCCATTCTCCATCTCAACAAGCAACACGAACACAACTTCTCTGCCTCACGTGAACCCTGTCGTCTGGAGATAGGCACGGTCTTTTCACGTGAGAGAGTTTAGTCAATGCTGGCCGACGAAATTTATATTACTAAACAAAACCCACTGCATTTGCTTTCCTATGCTTGATGAATACTACAACCAAACAACACACCGGCAACCTGCCAGCCGCCCTAGCGCTTGATGGAAAGTTCATCCGCGACACGGTTGGAATCGTTTGCTTGGCCAACCACGAAACGGGAGTGCCTCGCGCGATGATCAAGGCCTCGAAAAAAAAGGAGAAGGGAAAGACTGTGAACTCAAGGCTGCTCAGCGGATGATTCGCCGCGAAAAGGACTTGAGCAACACGGTGATCACGGCCGACGCCTTACACTGCCAGCGCGAAACGGCACGCGATATCGTCTTTCGAGGCGGCGAGTTCATCATCCAGGCTGTCGACCCCACAAACCTGAGCTTCCCTCATGTCGAGACTGTCATAAAAGTGCGTCGCCAATCATCGAAAGCAAAGGACCCGAACAGCTTCGAGACGAGCT
>CAZNWT010000096.1:0-17595 GCA_964576795.1 uncultured Victivallales bacterium | reverse complement strand
AGCATACAAGTAATACAGGCCTGACTATACTCACTTCAGATGAAACAGCCCTGGCGCCCCCCGTCGCTGCCGCTGCCACACTGCGCGTGGTTGTCGGAGGAGGGGCATTTTTATCGACCCGCGCATAGCTCACATTTGCCACTCGCACACTTTTTAACTCTGCCTTTGCAATTGCTTCTTCAAATCCGTCGGCCACCGCGGTTGAGCCAGGAGATGCAGCAAGAATCAAGACAAACTGGGTGAACTCAGCCCGATTTATGGGAGGCACAAAAACAAAATCGTGCACACCAAGCTTGGTAATCTGGTCAACAAGCAGTTGACCGGTAGATCGCTCAGTCACAACTACGCTGCCATTGACCATAAGTCCTGCATCGCCAAGCACAAACTCAATCTCGCCATAGAGATCTGTCTTGCTAACCAATGCATCAAATGCTTGCGTTACAGATGTTGCCGCGACCGAGTGCTCCATGCCATACATGGAAATATTGCTGATCGCCAGCCCAAGGGTTCGACACAACCCTAACCCCTCTTGCTCTGGCAATGCAAAACGCCCCGCTGATTCCACTGCTCTTGCCATTCATCACCTTCCCAGATAGATGTACACTTCTTATGCCTGAGAGTATGCGGAGCATCAACATGAATAACAAGCGAATCTTGCTCATTTTGAAATTTTTCACTTTTTCTCCCCCCATGACAAAACCATGACACGCATTACCTAAACTGCCCCAAATGAAGACACCAGAAAGGAAACGTCACCATGAATATTCTCATGTTATACCCTGAATTTCCGGATACATTCTGGAGCTACAAACATGCTCTGCGCTTTGTCGGCAAACGAGCCGCACTTCCCCCACTTGGGTTGATTACCGTCGCCAGCCTTCTACCAAAATCCTGGGACAAACGACTTGTGGATCTAAATGTTGACCGATTGCAGTCACGCGATCTGAAATGGGCCGATTGCGCATACATCAGCGGCATGAGTATCCAGAAGGACGCTGCCCAACAGTTGATTAAGCAGTGCAAGGCTTCCGGCCTCAAAATCATCGCGGGGGGTCCCCTCTTCACAATGGATCATGAATCCTTTGCACAAGTGGACCATTTCATTCTGAACGAAGCCGAAATCACGCTTCCGCTCTTTCTGCAAGACCACAAGAAGGGGAAGGTGCAACATCTCTATACCACCAATGCTTTTCCTGACATTTCAACCACACCACCACCGCAGTGGGAGTTGCTCAATATGAAGCGATACCACTCCATGGAAATCCAATATTCACGCGGATGCCCATTCAACTGCGACTTCTGCAATGTCACATCCCTACTCGGACACAAAGTCCGAATCAAGACCGCCCAACAGATCATCACCGAACTGGATGGTCTCTATGCGACGGGGTGGCGCGATGGAATCTTCTTCGTCGATGACAACTTCATCGGCAATAAACGCCAACTCAAGGAGGATCTACTCCCGCAGCTGATACGCTGGAGAAAGAACAAACAAAGCATCACCTTTCAAACCGAAGCCTCAATCAACCTCGCGGATGACCCCGACTTAATGAACCAGATGGTAGACGCTGGATTCGATACTGTTTTCGTCGGAATTGAAACCCCGGATGAGGGGGCTCTGGCCGAGTGCAACAAAACACAAAATGCAAACCGAGACCTTGTTGCCGACGTCAAACGGTTGCAGCAAGCAGGACTCCAAGTGCAGGGCGGATTCATCGTCGGGTTCGACAGCGACAACGCTTCCATATTTCGCCGTCAGATAGACTTCATTCAACGCAGCGGCATCGTCACCGCCATGGTCGGCTTGCTCCAAGCCCCAAAAGGCACAAAACTCTACCAGCGCATGGAACAAGCCGGTCGCCTTACCGGCATTTCATCAGGTGATAATGTTGAGGGAACAACCAACATCACTCCGATCATGGATGCATCCCGATTACATGCAGGATACAAGCAGATATTGAATCACATCTATGCTCCGAAACACTACTATGCTCGCATCAAAACGCTGCTGCGCGAATGCCCGCGTCCAAACGTGTCAGGCAGACTATCACGAGCCGATCTTATGGCACTATTGCGGTCTATCTTTCGTCTAGGGATTATAGGAAAGGAACGCGTGCATTACTGGAAACTGCTGGTGTGGACATGCCTACGACGCCCTCGACAATTCCATCTGGCCGTTACGCTCGCGATCTCGGGATACCACTTTAGAAAGGTCTGCGAACATCACGTCCATTAAGACGCCCACCGACCTTGCATCGGTAGTGTCAAACATGTGCAGCAGACGAACCGATTGAGAAGGTCGGTTAAGCGTATCCGAATAAGCATGTTGAACCTGCCCGCAGCGCTTCGCGCAGCGATGCGGGCGGGCTGCTTCGTACGAATTCCAACCGCCACCGTGGCGTGATCTCACAGAAGCAACGAGCGGAGATGGTCTGAATGAACGCAAGACTCATTGCCGACCACACGAAACCTCTGCCCTTTAACTTCTAAATTTACGATGGAACATTGCAAAACATACTTTCCGGATTGAGCTTTCAACACCATTACCTCAGAATGGCGATGAAGGGATTACCATATGAAGCGGCTCTATCTAAACCTAAAACTAACCAGCGTGATTATCACAATTGCGGTGGGGGTTCTGCTACCCGTCGTACTCTCAACCGCCGTGGGAATCGTTGCCTTGGTTTTTGCCAATGATGCCCGCAGCATCATCATGGGCGTGCTCGCACTATCCTTCACCGCTACGGCAGCAGGCAGCGCTCTGATCGCCGTAGTGCTAACAAGCAAGAAAGCCCGACTTGCCCGACGCCAGGCCGATTTCATTGCTGGTGTTTCTCATGAGTTCCGAACCCCCCTAAGCGCCATTCGACTCTATGCTCAAACGTTGCAGTCCGGAAAATTAGCAAACGACCCGGAACAAACTGCGAAGTGCCTCGCCACCATCTTACGCGAAACGGAATGGCTCAACCTCATGGTGGATCGAGCCATCACCTGGCGATCTGCATCCCACGACATGCTGGAACTCAACCTGCAGGCATGCACTCTCTCCCAAGCCATCAACGCCGCCATCAACCGTTTCCGCGCCATGACTAATTCAGATGAGATATCCCTTTCGGCATGTATCGAAACACACCTCACAGTCCAGCATGACCCAGATGCCATTCAGGGGGTTGTGCTAAACCTGCTAACAAACGCATTTAAGTATACCGGAAATAACAAACACATACGCATCACCGCACAGGATTCTCAAAACCACGTCAGCATCCAGATTATCGACAACGGAATTGGAATGGCACCAAATGAAATCAACAACGCCTTTAAACCGTTCTACCGCGCGCAACAGCCACGCGCAAGCGGCACAGGAGGAGCTGGCCTTGGACTCGCCATTGCCCAACACCTTATTAGACGGCATGGAGGCACCATCACCATCGACAGCCAAATTGACAAAGGCTCAACTTTCACCATTAACCTCCCGGCAATAACGGCATGAGCGCAACACAATCCAAACAACAGCAATCGAAAGACCAGATCCTTATCATTGAGGATGACCGATCTTTGCGCGAAGGTCTCGCCATGAACCTGAGACTGAATGACTACACAGCTCTCGTTGCCGCCGATGGTGAAAACGGCATGCAAATGGCATTTGATACCAAGCCAGACTTGATCATTCTGGATATCATGATGCCTTGCTGGTCCGGTCTCGAGATTCTTGAGGAACTCAGGAAGCGAGACAACGACGTGCCCGTTCTCATTCTCTCCGCACGCAGCACAACGCCAAACAAAGTAGAGGGTCTCAAACTCGGCGCCGACGACTACATGGCCAAACCCTTCGATTTACCGGAACTGCTTGCACGCATTGACGTGATGCTCCGGCGGCGCCACACAGAAAAACAGAATAAGCCCCCCCTCATTCTGGGAAACACCACCATTAGCCGCGTCACCCGAACCGTACTGGTTTTGAACAAAGCCATCAGGCTCTCCGCTCGAGAGTTTGATCTACTCTGTCTATTTGCAGAATCTCCCGGCAAGGTTTTTACTCGCGATGCCATCCTAGAGCACGTTTGGGGCTGGGACTACGAAGGCACCGCACGAACGGTGGACAACTTCGTTGCAAACCTTCGAAAACAACTCCAGACCAAACATAAGGCAACACTACGTATTGAAACCGTGCCCCGAGTCGGCTACCGCCTTGTCCTGTAGTCAGAAGCTCAATCAGCATTTCGCCTTTCACTCCCTACGCTCTTCGCCTATTCTCCTCTTCAGTCCCACAGTGAAAGGAATTCCCTATGTTTCGGGTTACAGATGATATTCGCATTGATGCTTTAAAACCGCTTGTTCCACCAGCCATTCTGATGGAAGACATTCCCATCACGGACTCCGCATCGGAGACCGTCGAAAACACCCGCCGCGAAACCGCGGCCTGCCTTCACGGAAAAGATCGCCGCCTCGTTGTTGTGGCAGGGCCATGCTCGATCCACGATGCCGATGCTGCGCGCGAATATGGCGATAAACTCAAAGAACAAGCCAACCGCTTTGCGGATGATCTTCTGATCATCATGCGTGTCTACTTTGAAAAGCCACGCACAAATATCGGATGGAAAGGTCTCATCAATGATCCTTTTATTGATGGCAGCTTCAGCATCAACAAGGGCCTACACATCGCACGCCGACTGCTCGTCGATCTCGCAAACATCGGCCTACCGGCGGGATGTGAATTTCTGGATACCATCATGCCGCAGTTCATTGCCGATCTCGTAAGCTGGGGTGCTATCGGCGCCCGCACAACAGAAAGTCAGGTTCACCGCGAACTGGCATCAGGTCTTTCTTGTCCCATGGGTTTCAAGAATGCAACAAACGGCAATGTGCAGGTGGCCCTTGATGCCATCGAGGCCTCACAACATCCACATCATTTCCTCTCTGTCACAAAACAGAGCGTAGCGGCCATCGTCAGCACCAAAGGAAACGAAGACTGTCACATCATCTTGCGCGGAGGAAGTGAGGGTCCAAATTACGACGCAAAGACGCTGCAAGAGACCAGCACACTACTGCAAAAACAGAATTTACCACATCGCATCATGGTCGACTGCAGCCACGGCAACAGCCTCAAAGATGCCGCCAACCAACCTAAGGTTGCCGCAGAAATCGCCGAGATGTTAGCCAACGGAGACAACCCTATTTTTGGGCTAATGCTCGAAAGCAATCTGATAGCGGGACGGCAAGACGTCGCCTCTGCCGTACCCTTGACCTACGGTCAAAGCATAACAGACGCCTGTATTGGCTGGGATAACACCGTTAAAACACTCGAAATGCTCGCAACATCAGTGAAGCAGGGGCGGCCATCTTAAAGATAACACACAATGCTTGAAGAAATTCATAACGAGGGGCGTCTAAGGGAGTGATGACACGTTAACAGCATAATTTCAGCAACCACAACAGAGGATGTCCCATGACAGGTCTACTTTCACGCATACTCTCAGCATCCCTGCTTTTCCTTGCTTTTTCCGCCGCTGCTGCTGAAGGGGCCACATCCCACGCAGCCCTCCTTGAAAAAGCAAGTGCCCTTCAAAAGAATGGCAACACCAAAGAAGCCTACGCGCTGTTTGAAACGCTCTGTCTGGATACCACCATCTCCGAACATAAAGCCGTAAGAGCCCTACATGAAGCCATTCAGTGTCAACAACGACTGAATCAGACTCACGCTACCGATGCCCTTCTGGAGAAAACCATTGCAGCCCATCCCGAGGACTGGCGGCTAATCGCTGGTGCTGCTCAGGAGTATACGAATGTCGACCATCGCGGCTACATCATCGCGGGCGAATTCTCGAGGGGGCACCATCGTGGAGGCGCCCGTCCCGTCAACAGCATTGAGCGCGACCGCACACGGACACTCCAACTGCTCGATACGGCTCTCCGTCTCGTGCGGCAGAGCGATACCAGCGTCTTGGAAGTAGGGTCGCTCTGCCTTCAGTTTGCCGAAACTCTCAAAGGCTGGGGGGGCCAACATGAATCCTGGCGACTACAAATACTTACAGACTTCACCGAGTTGCCTGACTACGAAGATGGCTTCTACTACGGCTACCGTGGCGACGTTCGTCGCGCCCCCGTGGATACCACGGGCACGCCCCTCTTCCATGCGCTGCCGGAGAGCTTTGACACGGCCAAGACCGACGGTGAACGCTGGAGAGCGCTACTGGCAGAAGCCGCACGCCTAAATCCGGCACTTCTCGACGGCATCCTAACCCAGCTGGCAGACTTCTCCTTTACACAGTTTGGCGTCCAAACCATGGCGGCGTACAACGGGTTTTTCCGAAGCTCAAGCTCCGATGGCGACACCCGCGATGCGGCATTTTCACTCGACACCCTCGCAGAGGATGAATCCCTGGCTCGCCTCGCAACCGGAATCAAACGCTTCTCACTGCCAGACGACTGGAATTTCATCGCCATCTACCGGAATATCGCCATCCGAGGCAAAAACGGCGATAAAGCCATCAACCACCTTGCTGAAATATTCGAAAATCGCCGCCAGTATGACAAAGCCGTCCAGTGTTGGAGGCAGAGTATCGAATCCCACGGCGACTCCAACGACAGGAAGCAAAAGCGACTCGACCAGATTCTTAAAAACTGGGGACAATTTGAATCCGTCTCCACCTTCCCCGCGGGACAAAAAGCAACCGTTGAATTTCGGTTTCGCAACGGAAACTCCGTTAAGATGGAAGCCCGTGCCATCCGAACGCAAAAGCTACTTGAGGACGTCAAAGATTACCTGAAGCATAACCCCAAGAAAATCGAACACGGAAAAGTTAACATTAACAACATCGGCTACCGTCTGATCCATCAGGGCGGAGAGAAGTACATCGGCAACAGCGTTGCAAAATGGACCGAGAAAATCTCCCCACGCCCCGGACACCTTGACAAACGCACCACCCTCACCACCCCCCTCACCAAGGCAGGCGCTTACCTACTCACCGCCACAATGCCTGACGGCAACACCAGCACCGTAATCATCTGGATTACCAACACCGTCATCGCACACAAACGCCTTAACGGCACCCCCTACTACTTCGTTGCCGATGCCCTTACTGGACACCCCATTTCCGACGCCACCGTTGAGTTCTTTGGCTACCGACAGGACTATATCAACAAACGCCTACCCGGCAGCAGACGCTACAACATACTCACATCACATTTCGCCGAAAGAACAAACCGCAATGGTGAAGTCATCCCCGACATCGAAGCTATCAACAACCGTTATCAGTGGTTGATCACCGCAACCACCCCTAAGAAGAATACACCCGCCGACGAGGTAGCCTCCGAACGGTTCGCTTTTATCGGTTTCACCCACATGTGGACAAATAGGCAACACGACCAGGACTATAAGGCTATCAAGGCATTCACCATCACTGACCGCCCCGTGTACCGCCCCAATCAATCGGTAAAGTATAAAGTCTGGATACGCCATGCGCAGTACGACAAGCCCAACGTCTCCCAGTTTGCCAATAACACGTATACGCTCAAGATCTTCAATCCCAAGAATGAGACGATCGTCGAAAGCCAAATCAAAACCGATGCCTATGGTGGCTTGGATGGCGAATATCCACTTCCGGAAGATGCCGCTCTCGGCGTTTACCGCATCAACATCCCAGGCATCGGTGGACAGGGCACTTTCCGCGTCGAGGAATACAAGAAACCTGAATTTGAAGTGACCATTGACGCTCCAGAGAAACCCATCATGCTCGGCGAGACCATCACCGCCAAAGTAAAGGCCAACTACTACTTTGGTGCCCCCGTCACCGAGGCGAAGGTCAAGATCAAGGTGCTACGCACATCACACACATCCAACTGGTATCCCAAAATGCCATGGGATTGGTTCTATGGCTCCGGCTACTGGTGGTTCGGATATGATTACAATTGGTATCCAGGCTGGCGCAAATGGGGCTGCATGCGCCCCATCGGATGGTGGTGGCCTGCGCGCCATCAACCGCCAGAAGTCGTGGCCGAAACAGAACAGCAGATCGGCAAAGACGGAACCGTCTCAATTAAAATCGACACCGCCATGGCTAAAGCCATGCATGGCGACGAGGATCATCGCTACGAAATCACCGCCGAGGTAACCGACAAGTCTCGCCGAACCATCGTCGGCAAAGGATCCGTTCTCGTCGCCCGCGAACCTTTCAAAGTTTACGCGTGGGTGCATCGCGGTCACTACCGGCAGGGCGACACCATTCAAGCCTCCTTCTCGGCCCATACACTGGACAACAAACCCATCACGGGAGACGGAAACGTCACACTCTATAAAGTCCATTATGGAGATGGGGCGCCCTCGCCCCGCACCCCCATTGCACCCTCAGAAACCATCATCGAACAGTGGAAACTTGCAACAGACAGTGAAGGCAAATCCTCGCTACAGATGACAGCCGCCACGCCCGGACAGTACCGACTCGCATACACGCTTACCGACTCCGAGGGACACACACGCGAAGGGGCACATGTTTTCATCGTCATGGGAGACAACACGGCAACCGACAAGGGCTTCCGCTTCAATGCCATTGAGCTGGTGCCGGACAAAGCGGAATATGCCGCTAGAGACAACGTCAAGCTCCGCATCAACACGGAACAACCCAACAGCACCGTTGTGCTATTCTTGCGCCCATCCAACGGAATCTACCTACAGCCACAAATCCTGAGGCTCGACGGCAAAAGCACCCTCGTAGAAATCCCCGTCAGCAAAAAGGACATGCCAAACTTCTTTATCGAGGCATTTACGGTAAGCGGAGGCAAACTCCACACAGACACACGCGAAATTGTCGTACCGCCAGAGAAACGCATTCTGAAGGTTGAGTTAATGCCCTCTGCCGAACGCTACAAACCCGGCGAGCACGCTACAATCAAGTTGCGTCTGACAGACATTGAGGGAACCCCCTTTGTGGGCTCAACCGTTCTCAGTGTCTACGACAAATCCGTGGAATATATCTCCGGCGGTTCCAACGTTCCCGAAATCCGTGCCCATTTCTGGAAGTGGCGGCGGCGACACAACCCCCATACCGAGTCCAACCTGAACCGCCACTTTGGTAACATTGTGCTTCCGAAAAAAGACCCCATGCGTGCACTCGGGGCATTCGGGCATTGGGTTGCAGATGAAAGCCGCGCTCGCGACAAAGTAAGATCGCGATTAGAAGGAATTCATACTTTCAAAGCCATGGGCGGCGCGCGCATGAGCATGATGCTGGGATCCCCTGCACCCATGGTTTTGGCCGAATCAGATTCCATCGTTGATTCCATTACAGCAGATAACAAAGCCGCTCCCGCAGGTGGCGAAGACTCCAATGGTAATAGTGGTGCGATGTCCGAACCCACCATCCGTAGCAAGTTTGCCGACACCGCCTTCTGGGCCGCCTCGCTCACCACCGACAGCAATGGCTTGGTTGAAGTCGAATTTGACATGCCCGAGAACCTAACGACTTGGGTCGTCAAAGCCTGGGCCATGGGACATGGCACCAAAGTGGGCGAAGGCTCTGTCGATATGGTTACAACAAAGAACCTGCTTCTACGCCTGCAAGCCCCCCGCTTTTTCGTCGAGAAAGACGTCGTCGTCCTCTCAGCAAACATTCACAACTATCTCAACTCGGCCAAAGACGTTAAAGCCGTCCTTGAACTTGATGGCACCGCGCTGGAGCCAATCGACGACCGTGTCCAAACGGTTCGCATTGACTCTCAGGGAGAAGCGCGCGTGGATTGGAAAGTGCGCGCCGTGCGCGAAGGCGAAGCCGTGATTCGCATGAAGGCCCTCACGGACGAAGAATCCGATGCAATGGAAATGGCCTTTCCCGTCTATGTCCACGGCATGCTGAAAACCGAGTCCTTCAGCGGCGTCATCCGCCCCGAAGGCACAAAGGCTTCGATCACACTCCGCGTCCCTCAGGAGCGTCGCATTGAACAAACGCGTCTTGAACTTCGCTACTCCCCCACCCTTGCGGGCGCTATGGTTGACGCACTCCCCTATCTGGTGAGCTATCCCTACGGTTGCACCGAGCAAACCCTCAACCGATTTGTACCAACCGTGATCACCCAGCACATCCTGCGGGAGTCGGGCATTGATCTCGCAGCCATACGCGAGAAACAGACCAACCTCAACGCACAGGAAATCGGCACGGACAAAGAGCGTGCGGCTCAGTGGAAACACTGGAAGCATGACCCCGTTTTCGATGAAGATGAAGTCACAACAATGGTAAAGTCGGGCATTGAAAAACTCTCGTCCATGCAGAACAGTGACGGCGGATGGGGATGGTTCTCGGGCTATCACGAACACTCCTACCCACACACAACGGCCACCATTGTACATGGTCTCCAAGTCGCTAGAATGAATGGAGCCGCGATCCTCCCCGGTGTCATCGAAAACGGTCTCAAGTGGCTAAGAATCTATCAGGACAAACAGGTTGATCTGCTAAACAAACAGCTTACTAAAAAGACGCCCTACAAACAGGTTGCCGACAATAGGGATGCATTTATCTTTATGGTTCTCGTAGACGCTGATATCGCCAATGATGAGATGTGCGACTTCCTCTACCGCGACCGAAACGCGATCTCTGTCTACGGCAAGAGCATGCTTGGCATGGCGCTTCATAAACTACAGAAGACCGACAGACTTGCGATGATTCTGCGGAACATCGAGCAGCATCTTGTCATGGACGATGAAAACCAAACCGCCTATCTCGACCTGCAGAATGGCAGTTACTGGTGGTGCTGGTATGGCAGCGAGTTCGAAGCCCATGCTTACTACCTGAAGCTCCTTGCTGCAACCGACCCAAAGAGCACCAAGGCCGCCGGGCTGGTGAAGTATCTACTCAACAACCGAAAGCACGCCACCTACTGGAATTCCACACGTGACACGGCTCTTTGTATCGAGGCTTTAGCGGACTATCTCCGCGCCAGCGGCGAAGACAAGCCTGACATGACGCTCGAGATTTTTGTCGATGGCATACGCAAGAAATCGGTCACCATCAATGCGGATAACCTCTTCAGTTTCGACAACACACTCATCTTGGAAGGACAGGCTCTGAATGCAGGCGACCATACCGTTGAACTGCGTCGCCAGGGAGCCGGGCCGGTCTACTTCAATGCCTATCTTACAAACTTTACGCTAGAAGATCCTATCACCAAGGCGGGCTTGGAAATCAAAGTGCAGCGCAAAATATATCAGCTTGAACGTGACGACAAAACCATTGCGGTCTCCGGCTCACGCGGCCAGGCACTGAATCAACGCGTGGAACGCTACACGCGAACGCAACTGACAAACCTTGATAGCGTCACGAGCGGCGATTTGATTGAGGTAGAGCTGGAGATCGAAAGTAAGAACGACTACGAATATATTCTGTTCGAGGACATGAAGGCGGCCGGATTTGAGCCCGTTGATGTGCGCAGCGGCTATATTCCAAATGACATCGGCGCCTACGTTGAATTCCGGGACGAACGCGTCGCCTTCCTCGTGCGCCAGCTTGCCCGAGGCAAGCACAGCGTTTCATATCGCCTGCGGGCGGAAATCCCCGGCACCTTCAGCGCCCTCCCAACACGAGCCAGCGCCATGTACACGCCCGAACTCAAAGCCAACTCCACCGAAATCAAACTCAGCATCACCGACTCTGACTAGAGCAGTTTAAACAATTCTGTGGCCATCGATACGGGCTTCCCTGAATACCGGGGAAGCCCGTCCTACACAGACAGCTTTAACAATTCAAAACCCTTGTAGAACGTGCTTCCCCGTATTCGGGGAGCGCGTGCAGATCAAAGCATCAAACCGCTCTAACACCCGTTACCAGAGACTCTGCACATGTGGGTAGTCGAGGATTTTTCGGTCGGCGGTGAGCACAACCATACGATTGAGTCGGGCGGTAGCGGTAATGAAACAATCCGCCGGGTCACGGTGAAAATTGCCGGGAAGGGAAAACGCCTCTGCCACCGTCTCCAGATCAATATCAACTACAGACCAGCCGTTGTCCGACAGAGCATTATTGAACCAGGTTCGCCAGTGCGGAACGACGGCGATCTTTCCGGCATCTGAAAGGCAGGCAACTTCAGCACAACTTATGGCTGACACATAAATACGGGTATCGGGAGCCTGGAGAGCAGCAGATGCCTGAGCTGATAATTTCTCGGGCTCCGAAACACACCAGATCATGGCGCATGTGTCGAGAAGCACGTTCACTTCAACATGCTCCAATCTGATGCATTCATCGCGGGTCCGGTAAGATCGCAGCTGACTGTCACCGTTCCACGTGCAGAGCCGAGGCGCGTCCGATTCGCCGAGGGACCCGACTTCACAGGCACGATCTCGGCAATAGGACGATTGCGACGACAGACCAGAGTAGAGCCCCCTCGCTCAGCCTTCGTGACGTATGCGCTGAAGTGCTCCTTAACCACCCCAACATTAGCCTTCTCTGTATCCTCATATTTCATGGTCATATAGTAGATCATCTACATGACTATGTCAACATCCCCTTCACGTTCGGTACAGTATCTTTGGGGCTGACTTTGTACCATACCCCCTCCAAAACACCTTTCTCGTCAATCAGAAATGCAGATCGCACGATGCCCATATATTTCTTTCCATACATGGATTTCTCGCCCCAAACACCAAAAGTTTCTGCCAAGGCATGGTTTTCATCACTCAGCAGAGGAAATCCAAGACCATACTTCTCATCAAACTTCTTCTGTGCAGCGGGTTTGTCGGGACTGATTCCCACGGCATCGACTCCCGCCGCTTTCAGCTCCACCAAAGAGTCGCTGACAGCGCAGGACTGCGTGGTGCAGCCGGGTGTATTGGCTTTAGGATAAAAATAGATCAGGAGCTTTCGCCCTTTAAAGTCCGACAAAGATGTTACCATCTCATCCTGACTCACTAAGCTGAACGCGGGGGCCTTTGATCCTACTTCAAGTTTCTCTGACATAACGCGTCTCCTCTATTGCTCTGATTGATCTTAGATTCCAGTGACGTCATATTACCTTACTAACGGCAAAAAACACAACTCTGACATGTGCGCGGGACAAAGGCGTCCCACCTCCAGGAACACACAAATTTGTTTGCCCATCATTTAACTGTCAAATGCCAAGACACCGTTTACATGCGTTTTCAGACGAGTTCTCATAGGTCCATACTCACATCGACCTCCCCGGTTAGGCAGTTCGGGTAAGTGTATCCGAGTAAGAGGGGCGACGACGTGTACGAGTAAGTGTATAGAAACGTGCCACACACACTTAAACCTACTCTTAACCCCGACCCTTACTCGGATACACTTAACCGCTCTCTACTTATTCGATCCCTGTCCGCTGTACACGATGTCGTGGCAGCCATCATTTAATCTTTAACCGACAGCTATCCCAGTATACCTTCCCACTTGGAGGCAATCATGCACGCAATCCAAGACATTCTGGGACAAGGGTTCATGATCACCGGCTTCGTGATGATCATGATGCTGGTAATTGAGTATCTGAATGTGCTGACCCGCGGAAACTGGGATCGCGTCATCGCTAGGTGGGGGCCTGGCCAATCTGTCTTATGCTCTTTTCTCGGAGCAACGCCGGGGTGCCTGGGTGCCTATGCTGTCGGAAGCTTCTATATTCACCGCGTTGTCGGAATTGGAGCCCTGACGGCGGCAATGGTAGCAACCTGTGGCGATGAAGCCTTTGTGATGCTAGCTCTGTTTCCAAAAACGGCCATGATGATCTTTGCCTCGCTCTTTGCCGGAGGTATCGTCACCGGTGTTGCTGTCGATTTTATTCGAAAGAAGCGTGTTCCTACCACCATTCCAAACGTTGCAGAACACGTCTCCGCTCACCCCGAAGATCCTCGCTGCATACCCTTCTCCTCTAACGAGTTTTTTACGCAATGGCGTAACTGCTCCCCCCAACGGGGATGGCTAACCTTCTTTCTCGCAATCTTTCTGGGGGGAATCATAACCGGAACGATCGGACATGATCATCACCCTTTGGATACCTCTCCAGCGCCAACGATTGAACAGCATTCCCATGGCGCAGATTGCGCTCATGGCGACGTTGAAGATGACGACCAAAATGCATGGAATTGGGTACGGATTACCCTCCTCCTGCTGGGACTTATCGCCCTGGCAATTGTAGCAACCGTACCAGACCACTTTCTGGACGAACACCTCTGGCACCACTTGGTGAGAGTTCACGGCTGGCGGATCCTACTCTGGACGTTGGGTGCACTAGCCATCACGCATATGCTAACCAGCAGCTTTGATATTATGCGCCTGATTTCCACCCACAAACTTCCCATTCTGTTGACAGCCTGCCTTGTCGGCGTACTCCCCGCATCTGGTCCCCATCTAATATTTACCACGCTCTATGCTCAAGGGGCTCTTCCCTTAAGTGTACTCGTGGCAAACAGCATCATTCAGGATGGCCACGGGCTCATCCCCACACTAGCCCATTCACGCCGAGCATTCCTAGGAATCAAAGCGTTCAAACTTGTGATTGGACTGACAATCGGGCTCATCGGCCACGCGATGGGGTGGTAAGGCCAGAAGTCGGAGGTCAGAGGTCAGGGTCCCAGAGTCAGCGGCCAGCTGTCAGAGGTCAGACACATTCGGGACGAGGGCACCCCAACTCCATTCTTGCAAAATGGAGGTGGCCCGCCCTCGGGTGCTGGAACCCCGGACTCGCTTCGGGGCCGCATTGCAAATGCCTCCCCCCTCTCTACGGTTCTACATATGGCGCACGAATGCGGTAGAATAGCGACGTCGCGCTAGCACCTGCATCGGTTGCCATATTCGTTGGCCCCGTCACCTCGCCCCCGACATTGATCCATGTCAGGTTCGTATCCGACAGACTGACAACACGCTGCAACTGATAAACCACACGATCCTCAGAGTCCCACCAAACCGTTGCCGTGTCAGATGTGGCAACCATCGCAACATTCGTAATACTGAATGGCGACAATGCCGTCACAACAATGCTGCCGGCCTGCGTGTTTGTATAGCCATTGCCGCTGCCATCAATATCGCCGTATGTCCAATCTATTCCATCACGTGAATAGCGATAGGCGTAATCGTATGTTCCCGTGCTGCTAATTGTTATAGCAGTCATGTATTCATCATTAGTGCCCTGATCCAGGTTATACGAAGCGTTTTCCCATGTCCATGTACCATCGGCATCGGAACCGTCAGGACCGAATCCAGCCTGCGCGTTTATTCCTGCGCCCTGACCAGCCGGGTCAGTGATTCCCTGAAGATAAACCCAACCATATATGGGTTCAGATGGGGTGCCAATAATCGCTGTTGTCGTGTGAGGCGACTGCAGGTTGCCGTCATCAACATAACCGTCTGCAACAGTCAGGGCATAGTCTTCAACTTCACCATCTGGTGCAGGACCTCCAGTTGGCTGGAGTCCTCCAGCCACACTTATGCGACAACGGATAAAGGTATTTCCTGCAACAGCATTCATCGGAGCTGTAAGGGTTGGTGAATATGAACCCGCCGTAAGAAATACATTTGTTACCTCTTCATGGGGTTCAAAAGTTCCGCTGATATCCCAATCAATCCACATCTGAAACCAACCAGACCCGCCGACTTCAACGCTGTAGGTTGTCGGCACACCGCGCACCAGTTCTGTTCCGGCGGCAATCGACACACCATGCTCATCATCGAACCCATCGCTGTCATCACCAAGTGCACCCGGGTCCGGTTGGCCATCGTCTTCAGGATCCGGTCCGTTCAAGGCATCGCCCAGCCACGGCCCGCCGATGCGGTGCATCGCCCCCGTGGCTGCCATCGTAGTTTGGTACGTATCAGGGGCATCACCAAAATCGTTCGCTTCTCCAACATCCCTAAACACCCACATATAATCTTCTACCTCACCATCAGGAGCATAGCCATTGGGTAGCGTAACACCCGGTGCCGTGCAGAATCGGAAGCGTGCGTATGCCTTCGAACCGACCGAAGCAGTTGCTGGAACAGCAAAGGCAATGGAGTTTACACCGGCAACAACAGCCAGGTTTGTCCTAATCTGATCCCCTGCCTCGCTCCAACTTCCATCCGATCCAAAATCCACCCACGCATTGAGATAGCCATCAACACTGACTGTAACGTCAACTGAAGCCTTAAGACCGGGATAGAGTGAGGAAGTCGGCACAACGCCATCTTCATCATCTGGAACCGTTCCCAAATTATCGTCACCTACAGCCAACACGCTGGGCTGGCCGTCAATCTCATCATCAATCGCAGCCCCCATCATGACGCCGGAAAAAATGGAGTGACGTGCACCATCACCAAAGTTGAGCAAGGTCTCGTACATATTCGTAATGCCATCATAAGGAGCATCACCAAAATCTAACCGATCTTCATTGTGAAACACCGACACATCACTGCTGCGCAATGGATCTTCACCAACCGTATGCGGATAGAAAATGCCGATGTCAGGTGCAATCGTATCCAGCCATGTACTCACCTTTAGCGATGTCGTGCGATTCAACAAAATATCACTCATCTGGTTGGCAGAATTCGCGATCACAAGAAATCGCGGATCACCAGCAGAAATTCCCGCTCCAGAAACCGTAAACTTCAGGATCTGGGTACTCGAACTGCCCTGCGGAATATTACCGAAATCCCATGTCGGCACATGGTAACCGCCGGGGCCACCACCACCCGGAGGAGCCTGCTGTTCAATATTCCAGCAATACCAAGCCAACTGATCATCGTTGGTAGCTACAATGTCCTCTCCGTCGCTGGGAAAGTAGGGATCGGTCCAGGACTGAGGCAGATTAGTATCACTTGAAGAAATGGCAAATTCAGCGCTCAATTTCACATCCCGCAGGGTACCGTAGTACCATTTCACAACATCATTATTCTCCTCGTAATGACTATTCGTTCCAGCCATCCACGGGAGAACCTCCTCCGTTGTGTCATTGTATATGGTGGCCGTGATATCAAACTCGGTAATTTCGCCCAAGCTACCACCGTAAACAACCTGGCTTACATAGCCCGTAATAGCATAGTGCGACATGCCGCCGCCGCCCTCACCAAGAACGTTGTCGTGAAACTCGTGCGTACGATACTCCGCTCCATCAGGACCCAGAAACCACTGTCCATTCGTAGACCAAGAGTCATCATTAGGACCCGTCTGATACGCTCCAGTGACGGGGAGTTTCGTCACAGGCAGCGAGGGCGCAGCCAATACCATTTGCACTGCGGAGATCCACACGAAAACAAGAACAAGAGAACCGATTAACGCACGCAACTTCATCACACGTCTCCTTCTAAAAACACCCAGCAGAACCTTGAATTTTCAATATTGTATACCCGCTTATGGTTAAGAGTTTATGTTACCCCCCTCTTTTCGTCAAGCACGGCTCAGTCAAAAAACAACACAAATTGTACAAAGTTGACGGCTTAGTTTTCCCAGTTTTAATCTTCTTTCCCTAATCGTGGAGGAGAAAATTTGAACGTTAATCAAAGTAGAGCGTGTTTCTGAAAGGAGCACAGATCGTATGAAGATACTCATGCTTGATGACAATGAGAGCTTGGCAACCGCACTCAAGGCGCTTGCTATGGCCTTGGAGACGCTTCCTGCTGGAAGCCATCCTAT
>CAZNWT010000095.1:0-17819 GCA_964576795.1 uncultured Victivallales bacterium | reverse complement strand
CATGTCCGAAGCCCCTCCCGCAACTCGAAGATTTCCTAATTTGGAACCGCTGGGGGCGGAGCAAGGTGGCCAGCATACGCAGAAGCGTGGTCTTGCCCGCGCCGTTGGGTCCTACAAGGCCAACAACACGGCCCTCTTCAATCACAAGATTCGCGTCTCTGACGGCAACCAGTGTGCCATACTCCTTCCGAAGCGATTGAGTCTCAACTACAGCCGACATATGTTCCTCCATTGAGCGCGACCAATGACGCGCAAGCCCACCTAAGAACATGAACGCCCATCCCCCCCCAAAAATATATAGACGAAAAGTAGTGTGGAACCACAGGAACAGAAACAACAGCATAAAGTGCATTGCATGTTCTGCTAAACTAAAGGTCAGAGCCCTGAAAGGTCAACTGAATCCGTTTGTTGGAGTCCAAAAGCGCGTCCAAAAGGTTGAGTACCTTTCCGACGCCGCTGCAATCCTGTTCCTGTAGTACTTGAGCACAAAACCTGCGTCCGCAAGAGTAGTGACTAGGTTCGTGATCCTCGGAATAAGCTCTGATGTATTCATAAATCAGCCTAGCATAAGTATTCTATATGCTCAGATCATCAACATCAGGAGTCGAGGACAGTCCGCACGCACGTCCCAAGTGCACATCATCCCTCGCGGCTGACATCAACGCTATTTTTCTGTTTTCACGGTCTGACTCTACCTGCTTCAATTTGATTGCTGATTCAAGGTCTGCCCCTGACGACCCGCTATCAGGATAGATTTCAAAGACGACATCTTCTCCATGAAAGCGCAACGTCCGAGTGAGACCTTCATACTTGGGATTTGTCGCCTTGATCGAACCGTTAGAATCAACTAAGTCTACTCCAACTGCATAGACAATGGCCTTACTCTTTGAGTACCTCACAGGCTTTCCGTCATACGGATCTCTTGGAACTGCGTCTAGGTAAGCAGGAACAAGCTGATCAAGAGACTCCGGCAACTCTCCCATCTCCCGTTCATATGCACGACAGGCTGCAATCACACGTACAGCAGATGCATGCACCTCGCTATAACATGCGCGACGCAGAGTTGACTCCGTACTAGGAACAAGAATCACAAACAATATCCTGCCAACAGGATTCGGTCGCAGCAACATCCCTGCATTCGAAAGCCAATCAGACTTCAGCGAAGTGAAGTGAAGTCTGACAAGTCCATGTCTGCATATACCAACGAACTGTTCTTGGCCATTTTGCGGTAGAAAGTCGAATAAAGGAGCGCCGTTCTATTTGCATGAAAACCCCAGCGACCTATAGATGATACAACCCGATTATGTTCGACATACATAAGATCTTCTATACAAGACTTTCCTGTTTTGATTTTTTCTGTTGTCATCAAAAGGAATTGGTACTCTCCGTGAAATGCACGTCGCAACGCTTGCCCCCTAGCTGAGTACTGCCCTAATTCGTGACCAAGCCTTCTCAATTGCGCTGCCGTCATTCTGTCATCTTTGGAAAGCGTCTCACAACGCCCCAAACCGATGCCGTGGATTGCAACGCCAACAAGGTATTCAATCAAGGTGCTATTACCCTCTGCCATTAACCATCCATAGCGCGTAAGTATCAACGCTGATTCAATAGCCGCATCGACCTGACCAATGCTTAACTCATAAGAGCTCTTTAGCCCCATGGCCTTTCCGAGAATAAGAAATGGTTGGAGATGAGGGGCGAGTGCCAACGTATTCGTCGGCCTAGTCGTTTGATACACAGCGGATTCTGCGCCCTGCTTGACTAGCACAAACGCAGCATGATTACTCAGGGCAACTGTTGCCAGTAATGCCTGATCTTTAAGAATTTCAGTCGGCGAAACATTCGTAGGCCAATAAGTTTGATCCGCTGCTTTCAGGAAATGAGTGTATGCGTTATCCGCATCTTCGAGCTTTAATCGCTCTACAACTAAATCCGACGCATCAGGCAGCTTGACGTCAAATGCATTGATGAGCATGACGTACGCGACAAGAGCAAGTAACAGGCACACGGGGGTCAATAACACCCATAATAAGATTTTGGTTTTTCGCATCATTGTTTGCTCTCTCGTTTTTTACTTCCTATAAGGGATAATTTCTTTGTTGCAGATCCCGTTACGGGGTTCAGATGAACATACCGGCTCAGTGCTGAAAGATACTCATCACCTTCGACTAGCTTACCTTTGTATCGTCCATCAAAGAGATGACCGTGTCGTTTGTGGCGAAGGTTATAGTAGACCGTGTAAGCCGCGGAGAGTGACTTCATGAACTTTGAGCAGTTTGCTTCGGGAGTTTCGAAAACCAGATGGAAGTGGTTTCTCATCAGGACAAACATGTAGAGACGGATATGGTAGGTCTCTACCCGTTCCAACAAACACACAAGAAAGCGATCCCGATCTTTGTCATCCTTGAAGAGCACACTTTTTGCATCACCTAGCCTTCGGCAGATGACGTGATAAATTGCGCCAGGATATTCAATTCTTAAGGCTCTTGCCATGCGATGAAGTTCGCATAGCTCGCACGCGCCATCAATCTTCTATATTAAGGGCTGGCCCCTCGCGCCCCTTAGTCTTTATCGTGGTCCGCCCCCATTTGCACCATATTAAGGGCCGCCCCTTCTAGCCGCCCCCTCTCGCCCTATGGAAAAACGACTTCTAATCAGCGCCGGGAGTCAGTAGGATCACCAGATGGCAATAAGTGAAGACCGGAATGGTGAAGGCATCGTCCTTCGGGATGATTCGGGGCTGTGTGTGCGTTTCGCGACGGATGGGCGGCTGGTCGAGATCGGCAACGGGGAATGCACGTGGACATTGAAGGGGCCCTGTTACGGCTGGTCGCTGCGGATGCAGTGGGCCGATGATGACCCTGCGGTACTGATGCCGTGCGGTGCGGCGGAAATCACGCGCCCGGACGAATGCGGCGTGGAAATGGTGTTCGACGCGATGCGCTTCGAGGACGGCCGCGAAGTGGAGGTGTCCGTTCGGCTGGCTTGGCGTTTGGAAGAAGGGCGGCTCAAGGGCCAACTGTTGAACGTCGAGCTGCCCGAAGGATTGAAGCCGGCTGCCCTGGCCTTTCCCGACATACAGATTCCTTACGGCACTTCAACGCAGTGGGTGATCCCATTCGACATTGGCCTGGTGATGGACAACCCTTGTGCGGAACACGTTCGGGCGAAGGGGATGCCGGGCGTGGAGCGGCAAAATCTGCACATGCAGTTCACCGCGTGGCTGGCGGATGGCGCGGGCCTGTATCTGGACTCCCGTGATACGGACGGCTGGATGAAGTCGCTGTTGCTGCAGGTCGGCGAGGGTGACGCTCGCCTTTGTATCGAACATATACTTCCCCAGCCCCCGTCGGGCGAGCAGGAGTTTCCCGGCTATGCCGTTTCCATTGCCCCGTTCAAGGGGGGCTGGTACGAGGCCGCGCGCATCTACCGTCCCTGGGCACTGCAGCAGAAATGGGCCGCACGCGGTCCGGATCAGCGGCGCGGGTCTTACGTGGCAGAGCTGGCCTGCTGGCTGTGGAACCGGGGACGTATCGACATCGTGCTTCCACCAACGAAGGAAGTGGCCAGGCGTCTAGGGTTGCCGGTGGCAGTGGATTGGTATTGGTGGCACAAAAATCCCTACGATGCTGATTACCCCGACTACTTCCCCCCGCGGGAGGGGCACGACCGTTTTTGCGCCGCGGTCAAGGACCTGCAGGAACACGGGGTCGCTGTGCAGGTTTATACCAACGGGATGTCTTGGGATCGGGCAGAGCCCGGCTGGGAGACGGAGGGCAAGGCCGGCACTATTATCGAGCGCGACGGTGAGCCTTTCGGGATCATCTTCAACACCTGGATGGACCGGCGTCTGATGCAGATGTGCGGGGCCTCACCGGTCTGGCATCACCGGGTGCTGCAGACCGCCGACAAGGCCGCCGCCCTGGGGTTGGACGGGCTTTACCTGGACATGATCGCTGTTCACGGCGGGTTGAGGCCGTGTTTCTCAACCGAGCACGGTCACGTGCCAGGTGGCGGCGCCTACGGGCTCCAGGGATATCGCGAGCTGCTCCGCAAGGTCAGGGAACAGCACCCTGAACTCATGCTCAGCAGCGAGAGTTTCCAGGAGATGTACCTGGACCTGTTGGATTGCGGTATCTCGCTATTCACCAGCGGCGAACGGGTGATCGGCGAAGAATGGACGCGTACCACCCGCGTGGTGCCGCTCCATGCCGCTGTTTACCACGGTCACGGGGTGGCGTTCGGAAACTATGCCCATATTGACGGCATCACGCCCTATGACGAACTGTGGCCGCCAGAGAGCCGGACGGATCCCTCGAAAGAGCGGGACTGGCAGGCGATATGTCCGGACCAGTTTGCGATGGAACTGGCGCGGACCGTGGCATTCGGCTGTCAGCCGCTGATGACCAATCTCACCAAGGAACACCTGGAGAACCCGAAGTTCGAGGCCGACGTTGCGTTTTTCCTCGATATCTGTCGGTTCTACCATGCGCACCGTGAGTGGTTGCTGTGGGGTGAACTGCTTGAGCCCGGCCACGTGAAGTGCGAGACCGTGGACGTGACTTGCATCGCGCGCCTGATTTTTACGCGCCCTGAGACGATCGAGCCGTTCACGGTGCGGCAACCGACCGTGTTCCACGGCGGCTGGCGTGCGCCGGATGGCCGGGCAGGGTTGGCGCTCATCAACTACACTCGCCGGGAACAGGCTGTGACCGTCGAGCGTGTGGGCGGGTTAGCGCTTGCGGGCAACGGCGAGATGGTGTTGCCGGCCAGGAGTATGTGCTTTGTGCCGCTGGAGCCGGTGTGAGCTTATAACGCCGCGACGTTCGAGGTGCGTGTGGAGATCGAAGAGTCTGCGTTTCCCGTACCCGCTTACAAGGTGACCAACAACGGATCGGGGATGTACTGGGGCAGTAGGGTCACCTATGAAAAGTGAAGTCAAGGCACCAAGGAAGAAGGGCAAGGAAGAAGGGTCAATCAAGGAAGAAGGGTCACATCTAAACATTCAACATCTCGTCAAGGAAGAAGGGTCACATCTAAACATTCAACATCTCGACTATATTCTTGAAAGCCCCACGCATCTTTCGATCCTGCTTCAGGCGGCTGTCGAAACGCCTCAGGCCAACGCTGACCGCAGCATAGTCCATCCCTCCCATCTGATTACCCAGTTCTTGTAGTGTCATGCCGCTATAGCGACGCGCCAGGTTCAAGACCAGCCACTTGCCCCAATCGCCATGCTTGTGCAACCACACGTCAGCATCCTCCCCACGCCACTCTTCCACTGCGGTAACCACGTCAGCGAAGCTCACTTGCTGCCTGAGACGACCTCGCCTCTCCGTCTCCCGATTACCCAACCCTGTCCCTCTTCTCAGGAGCTCCACAAATTCAACACTGCCAATGCCGACCACCTCCCGAAAAAGCTCGAGACGTGATGCGTCCACCCCACTGCTTACCAAGGCGCTCACCTGCTCCCGGTATCTTGAGTGACGATCAGACGTGCGTCGACTTGCTCGCCGCAGGATGGCCGAGGTCGTCAGCCACTTAGGCCCTCGCTCAAAGCCAGCATAGGCTCGGTACGAACTCCACGGGAAGGATCTCAGCTTCTTCAGACGGGCACTCACCTGCTCCTGCGTGGGCGGCTTGGTCATTCCCATGGCCGCCGCGTTCCGGGCGTGCTTGTCCAGACCGTACCCCATCGTTCTCACCGGATTCAGATGCACATACAGGCTCAATTCGTAAACCCATGCACCATCCTCGACCGGAATGCTCTTGAAACGCCCCTGAAACAGTGGACCGGAACGATCGTGACGCGCATTGAACCAGCTGCTGTACGAAATCCCAAGCCACTGCATAGCACGGCTTAGGTTCGCATCCGGGGTCTGGACGATAAGATGATAATGGTTCCCAAGCAGACAGTACGCGTGTACCCGCACGCGAAACCGTTCACACACCTCCCCGAGAAGTTCTAGAAAACGACGATGATCACGCTCGTCCTCGAAGATCGTGCGCCGCTCGATCCCCCGATGCATGCAATGGTACCAACCATCCGCTACGTTGACTCGCAAAGGCCTTGTCATAGGTGCAGCAAACCATGACCAACACTGCAAGTCAACTTGTATATGTTGAATGTTTAGATGTGACCCTTCTCTTCATTGAATGTTTAGATGTGACCCTTCTCTTCATTTGCAACATCTGGAACCAGTCGGCTACTGGCATCAGGCGCATTCGTTCGTCCGGGGCAACTGGCGCAATGAAACCGCCTCGTCCTGCATGCTGCTGGCCAAATGCTGCCACGACCTGGACTGGATCCAATTTATGATGGGAGGTTCCTGCGAAAAGATCTCCTCCTTCGGCAACCTGAAGCATTTCCGCAAAGAGAATCAACCCGCCGGTGCCGCCGATCGTTGCTTAGATTGCGCGGTCGAGGCAACTTGTCCGTATTCAGCCAAAATGTTTTATCTGGGCAAAGTCGCCGAGGGCAATTTAGAATGGCCGACCAACGTCCTGACTCCAGTGGTCAATGAAGAAAATGTCACCGAAGCCTTGCGCAACGGCCCCTATGGCCGCTGCGTCTACGCCTGTGACAACGATGTGGTCGACCACCAAGTCGTGAATATGCAGTTCGCCAACGGCGCGACCGCATCCATGACCATGACCGCATTCAACGAAGGCGGACACCGCCAGACTCGCATCTTCGGCACGCGCGGCGAGATTAACACCGACTCAGAGACAATCAGAATCTATGATTTTCTGACCAAGAAAACCCGCACGGTGGACACCGCCGCCGGCGATGCGTCGCTGCTGGGGGGGGCATGGCGGCGGCGACTTCGGTCTGATGCAAAGCTTTGTCAAGGCCCTCAACGAGGAAGATCCCAGCTTGATTCTTTCCGATGGCATGGAATCGTTACGCAGTCATCAAATGGTGTTCTACGCCGAAGAAGCCCGCCACAACGATACTGTTGTCGAGTTGCCCACCGCCACGGATTAATTAGGCAAGGCGGGGTTGCCTTCGAGTGAGATTTAGGGGCAGGTCTCAACAATCAACAGCAGGAATGCGTCTGAATCGCTTTGTTGTTTGTTTAGACCTAACCCCTATATTCTCTGAAAGCTTCTTTAACTGCTGCCTACATGAACTTTGTGGCAACCACGTGTTCTCCCCCACAGACAGGGAAAGGGGCATCCGCGACCGGGTAGCCGGAGTGATACGTCATTCGGGCATGCATCCGGTTCTCCGGATCATAGACGCCGTATTGCATGCGGTAGGCGTCGGGCTTGTTGGTTCCTGCCTCAAAGTCGATCGAATCGATCAGAACGTAGATATTACGCGACACCTTGAGTCCAAACGTGTCCTCGCGCAGGGCAGATACAATCGAGCGGTTGTGCTGTGCCACCAGGTGATGGATGTGCGACAGGTGTGAGGCGTCGTGGAACACAAGGCCCTCCTCGCAATTCAGAACCACGATATAGTCAGCCATCACATTCTCGCCGAAAACAAAGCCGTATTTGAACCCCTGTACGCCAACGCTCCGGAATACCTGATGATCACTTTGGTCCGCCGACGCGATCAGGCCAGCGCAGTAGCATGGATTTGCGGCGAGCGCTTTCTGTTGTAAGTTGCTGCATACACTGCGGGATAGCCCGAAATAGGAGGCCTCAACCGTTAAGCGACTAGTGTCCTTGAAGTTTGCCGCTGACCCGGTCGGGTACATTCGGTCGGTATTCAGGAATGCCCTGAATTCCAAATTGCGCACAGCAAGGTGTTCTAGGCCAAAGGGACGTTCCGACCCTCCGAGCACAGAAATCAGGGACCAGGGGCGTGCGTTCGGATCTGTCGTGTTCTCGGGCGGGTCCCATTCTGAGAAGAGGACGCAGTTGTTGATTGGTAACGTGAATTCGGTGGGGGCCCAGTTTCCACCGCCTGTGTTCATCTGGTAGGCATAGACTTGCTTGACCGGCATCTCCCCTTGCAGGCAGATGTTCCGCATTCTCAGCGGGTCCGACCGCTCGGAGGGGATATAGAGCTGTGATTTGCAGGGGCGGCCGTCAACGGTCTCGGGCGCAGGCTTGGCAATGCGGTATCCATGTGGCTTGAACGGAAAGAACACGGTGCCACTGCCCTTGTCATAGACCCGCTGGATGGCGGACTGGATCGCATCGGTGTCGTCCGTAACGCCGTCGCCCTTGGCACCCATCTCAACCACATTCACATAGCTTTGTAAGTCGTTCATGGAATTGTCTCCGTGCAATCGTTTGTGGTCCGTGTGGTGGTCGTTCAAGGATGTCCCGTACTCGTTGCAGTCTCGTCATTCGTCATTCTCTTCAAGTAGGCGTTGTCTAGGAAGATGGCCCGCCGCTGAATGCCGTGCACAATTACATGATACCCCTCCAGCTTCATCAATTCTCAACGTTCAGGCCATGCATCCAACAGATCACACTCTCTCTACAACGTCAACCACAATGACGAATGACGAGACGTGCCCCCCAAAGCGCTCCCCAAAGCGCTAGGAATGCGTCCGAATCTCTTTGTTAAATGTTGATTCCGATGAAAAACCCTCCTCATAAATTCGGAGCTTTTGACGAATTCTCTGAGAGTGCATTTGTTCTATTCAGCCAATCAATCAGATGGCGATTATCGCGATCTCACCCCGGTTACTTGCCACTTTTGTGGCCCTTCCCCAAACAACGGGAACAAAGGATGCCACCTGCAACTAGTTCTATATCAAATGGATAACCAGAGATTCACACACATTCATGATACCTCCCCTACGTTAAGGCCAACAGCATGCCCCACACCGCGGTACATGCTTGAATGGCAGGTTAGGACTAGGATTTGTACGTCAGTGGAAATCTGTTGGAGGTAGTCTAGGACGCGTTCTTGGCGTACGGGGTCAGTGTTGACTAGGACGTCGTCTAGGATCAGGATTTGGGGCTCTTCTTTTGATAGCTCTAGGGCGACTTGGGGGGGGCACTTTCTTGTTTTCTGTGCATTTTGGAGGCGTAGGAATGGATTATAGGTACTCATGCTGACTCTTTCCCTTCGAGCAAGAGCGCTGTTCCGGCCTCTGTAAGGCGGTATTTCTGGAGGCGGCTGGTGGGTTTGTCTGGGAGGGTCTGTTCGATGAGGCCAGCTTCAAAAAGGGTATGCAGGGCGCGTTTGAAGGATCCTGTCTTTGTCTTGAGGCCGAGTGATGCGGCAATATCGGCGGCCGAGAGTGGATCGTCGGCTAGAGCTGCAAGAATGGAATCCGACTGGGCCCTCGACTGGGCCCTCGACTGGGCCCCTGTTTTCGCGGCCTCTGCGATGGTCTCAGCAATCACCTGCAACATGAACTCAATAAAGGGGGCGCAGTTTCCTTGGTTGGTTGATTCATTGAGAGCGGCGTAGTAGGCGGTTTGGTGCGTGTAAATGATGCTCTCGACGGGGAGATCGGCGAACAAAGGTGCCCACTGGGAGAGAATCAGCGTCTGCCAGAGTCGCCCCATGCGACCGTTCCCGTCCTCGAAGGGGTGGATGAATTCGAATTCATAGTGGAAGACGGAACTCGCGACAAGGGGATGGGCATCGGTCGTGGCCAGCCACTCAATAAGCTCATTTATCTGGAAAGGAACTCGGTCGGCGGGTGGTGCAACGTGAACAATCCCTGATTTCCCCATGACGCCCGCCCCGCCTTGCCTATAGCGGCCGGGGCCGTCAACCAAACCGGTCATCAGCATCCGATGTGCCTTAAGAAGATCCGCTTCACAGTAGGAATCCCATACAGCCATCTGCTCATAGGTGCGCAGCGCATTGCGTACCTCTTGGACCTCCGTCGGCGGTGCCAATACGGGTTTCCCCTCAAGCAGTGCGGTAATCTGTTCCTCGCTGAGCGTGTTTCCCTCGATGGCAAGAGAACCTTGAATCGTACGGATACGGTTGGCTCGTCGTAGCCGTAACGGGAAACCACCGAGCTCTACCGTGAGCCGTCCAACAGCTTCGCTGATATTGGCTACCAGCATCACGGCTCTGTCTGAGAGCGTATAGGGAGGGACATATGCGCTCACGATGCCACCCCAGCGTTAAGCCCAACCGCATGTCCCACGCCGCGGTACATGCTTGCATGGCAGGTCAGGACTAGGATCTGTACGTCGGTGGAAATCTGTTGGAGGTAGTCAAGGACTCGCTCTTGGCGGACGGGGTCGGTGTTGACTAGGACGTCGTCTAGGATCAGGATTTGGGGCTCTTCTTTTGATAGCTCTAGGGCGACGGCGGCGCGTAGGGCTAGTAGGAGTTGCTCTTTTGCGCCTTGGGAGAGTTGGGGAAACGGAATGACTTCTTGGCGGTTGCGTCCGATGCCGGCGATGTGTAGGTCTTCGTCGAGGGTGACTCGGCGGCTGTGGTCTCCGGTGAGTTCGGTAAAGGCTATGCTGAGTTGGTCTTCCAAGGGTGCCAATACGGTCCGGACGGATTCTTTCTTGCGATAGTCCAACAGTGCGGCCAGTAGGCGGGCGGCGGTGGCTTTGGAGCGCATGGATGTCGCGCTCTTTTTGTTGCCCTCAAGGGATTCAACGAGCTGCGTCTCTTTGCTGTAGAGGCCCTGTGATCCGCGTTCTTTGAGAATGGCTTCAAGGCCACTGATGGTCTGGCCCAGGGCGTCGTATTCATCTGCAACCTGTGACGCGGCCTTCAGGGCGCGCGCGTGGCGCTGATCTATCTTCTCCCAGTCGTCGGGCAGCTTTGACGTGGCCACGGCCTTTTCTGCCTTTGCCGTCACAAATGCGATCTGAGCTTGCTCCATGGCCTTCTCGATTCCGTCGGGATAGCGATCAAGGAGGGTTTTTAAACGCGCGTTGAGACCGGCGATCTGTTTGCCGATGGCGTCCATAGCGCTCGAACGCTCTGCCCGGTCGGCGGCAACGGCCTCAATCTGCTTCTCCAGCTTTTCGATGACATTTCCTAATGCTGTGATGCTGCGGTCCAGGCACCGTAGTGCATCTTGCAGTGTCGACAGTTGGGCCTCAAGATCGGCGGCGGTCAGGGAGGTTTCTTCTTTGGAAAGGCTCAGACGTGTGCTCAGTTGCGCGACTGCCCCTTTCGCTTTCTCAAAAGACTGCTGCAACGCATCAAGGGAATCCCAATCGTCAAGCAAGGCGGCCGCGGCATCAGAGGCCGTCTTGATCTCCCGGTCAATGGCCTTGAGCTGCTCCGAGGCTTCGAGTGCCTGCGCCACGGAATCGACCTTGTGCAGGGAAAGCAGATCGCTGAGTGTTGCCCGCTGCTTCGACATCTCTGCTTCAAGCTCGGTGGCTTCTTCTGCGCCGCTCACGATGCTGATCTGTCCCCATTCGGGAATGTTGAGGTCCATAGCCCACGTCGCACCGGTTTCTTCGGTTGCGCCTCCAGCAATCTTCAATTCGGCACGGTCTTGCTCATCCCCCGAGACGGCTACGGTTGCGTCTGCAAGCGGAGCTAGGGTGACGCGCAAGCCAACGGCCTCAGCCCGTATCCCCAGCTCACGGATCACCTGCTCACAGGAGTTCATTTTCTTGAGTGTTCGACCGTCAACATCTGGCAGCGCCGCACGCTGTTCCCGGAGCAATGCCTGTTGCTGGTCAGATGCAGAAATCTTATCGAGTGTCTTGGTCAATGCGGTGACTGACGTCTGCTGTTGGGCAAGTGACGCAATATCGCGAAGCCGCGCTTCCTGTAGGCGGGCTTCATTGATGGCATCCTGTTGGCCGGTGATCTGCTGTTTGTGCGTGGCCAACTCGGCGCGTAGCACGATGTCTTTTTGTTGGTGCGCCTCCGCTTTGTCCGCCAGAGCCTGCTGTTCTGTCTCGGCGTCTGCCAATGCCTTCTGGTCCGCCGCAACCGACTGTTGATCCTTATCAATGGCGGCAAGGTTCTGTTCGGCTGACGCATAGGTCTCATCGAACCGTTCCAAGTCCTTCCGCAGCAGTTCCACATCACGGCGTGCTGCCGTCAGCGCGGTGACCTTCTGGTCGGCATCAGCTTTGCTCGTGCGGTAGACAGCCAGCGTTTCGCGGCTCGTTGCGAGTTCCTGCTGCTGTTCATCCATACGCTGCATGGTGGCGTGCACGTCATTCAGCTCAGTTTCTTGATCTGCAATGCTCTCTTCTAAAGCGGCGAGTGGCCCGTTCTTCTTGAGACGACCTGTTGAGGTAAACTGCTCATCAGCGGCACGCTCAAAAGAACCGATCAACGTTTCAACGAGGCTATCAATTTCAATACCTGCTAACTGAGTGCGGACACGCGCGCCGGTATCATCCTGAAAATCGGGCCAGCTTGTCATCTCACCCTGGCGGGCCCACAGATGTCGCAGCATACCCCAATGTTCTGGTTTGCTGGCCCCCCGCCCTGCCCGTGTGCCGGCTACAAGCTCGAGCACGCGCGCATCTGCGGCATCGCCATCGGCAATCGCCTGCCACACGCCATCTTTAAACTCGCGTAGTTCTGCCGAAGCGGATTGAAGGAAGCGTTTGTGGATCTGAAATCTTCCGTGGGACGACTGAAATGTGACGGTGACCTCGGGGGCAAGCGACGTTCCTATGGGCTGTAGTGCCGTAATGCCCTCTCCCGTCACGTTGTGCCGATCAAACAGGGCGCGTGCGGTTGCCATTAGCAATGTGCTCTTTCCTGCTTCGTTACCAGCAGAGAGTACATTCAGCCCGGAATCGAGTGGCCCAACGCTGACGTCCCCATTGAAACGTCCAACATTCTTAAGCGTTACGGATTCGAGCCTCATGATGTCGACTCCTCGGCGGCAACCGCACTCATCTCGCCAATCAACAGTTCGCGGGCCGTCTCCAGCACGTCAGCACTCAAGTCACTTTCGGCAATGCCAATATCACTACAAATCCCGCGCAACTCGGGAAGCGTCAATACCGCAAGATCTTCTGCAGCCACGTCGGGTGCAGTTCCTGTCGCAAACAGGCGAGCCTGCTCAACATCGGCGACGACTTGAGCCAGTAAGGGGTGCTCTTGTTGCCAGGCCTGCCACATTGCATCCGAAAGGCGAATCACCGTCTCATCCTGGACTTGAACGACGGCGACAGTGGCGGATAGCGCGGCGGCAGCCAATTCGAAAGCACGGCGGCGTGTGGGATCGGTGGCCCCGTGAAGGCGGATACGCAGTACAACATTTTCGGGGGCACCTTCGAGATCGGCAACGGCACTCGCGACAAGGGTTTGAACATCACCGTCGGCCGCAACATCTACGGGGCACTCATGCCAGGCAAAGGTGGCGCTGGGGATTTGCTTCACTGCTGGAGATGCTCCGGGGCTGTCAATATCGACAATTACAATCCCGGCGGCAGCCTGACCAAACTGATCCGGTTCCGGCGTTCCGGGCATCACGAGGCGTCCTTCGTCCATTTCCATAAAGGAATGCCAGTGGCCCACGGCGAGATAGTCGAGTCCGGCGCGCGTGGCCGCATTGAGAGCAATCGGATGATCATCGGGCTGATGCTTGGATTCGATGGCTAGGGAACCGTGTGTTAGCCCAATCTTGATTTTTTCGGCAGGGACGGCGCCTGCCAGCTCCACCAATGGCAATGCGGGATCGCGCGTCGACCGTTTCTGCGTGATGGGTGATGGAAGGATGACGGCGTCACCTATCTCTACAGGGGACGTCGAGGTACACACGATCACGTGATCAGGGGGATTATCAAAAGGCGGGCGCATCCACACACAGCCAGGTCCTGACATGGGGTCATGGTTTCCGGGAAGTATGACAACAGGAACATTCGGGTGCGCATTGAGAACTCCCATGACTTCACGCACCAGAGCATCTGCCACCTGATTGTCCTCGAACATGTCTCCGGCGATGAGGACGGCATCTGCGGATTCTGATTCGGCACAATCAAGGATGCGTGCCAATGCATTGACACGGGCTGCACGCAGAGCGCTCGCCTTGTCTCCGAACTGGGAAAACCGAGCGCCGATCTGTAAATCTGCCGTATGAATGAACCGCATATGTTCCTCACTTTTCAACTAGAGTCTGGCGGAACAACTCTACAATTGTGAACGTCTTGCAGCAAGAGAAAGAAATAAGAATATTCACCACTGAGAACACAAAGAAAGAACTCTAGTGTTGGGAGAAGGCCATCTATTCCAGTTAATATTTTGAACAAAGAGGAAGCGAAGGAATTCAGAAGGACTACTATTCCAGAGATAGATATTTTTTGTTTTCTTATCTCCCCGCAGGTGGAAATTTGAGGTGATTCAGCATTCTGAACCCCCTCAAATTAACGCCCTTGCAATTGCTTCTTTTTCCTTCGCTTCCTCTTTGTTCAAATATTTTTTGCAGCGTGAAGGTGCAAAGAAGGAGTCTGGGGCTGAAACAGTCTCGACCTTTGGGCTTTTCTGGCTCTCTTCAGGCGAGCTCTCTTGCTCAACGCCGTCCGGAGGCCGGCATCCACCTTACGGGCAACTTGTTTGAGAGTGCCGCTTGCGGGGGCTCACGAACGGGATTGGTTAGGACGGGCACCTTTGTCTTTGCCGTAATCTTCACCCTCGTCTCTGCGCAGATCAAGGTAAAGAATAGGGTGAAGATTAGGAGCGCATTCGCGACTACTGTGTAGCTTAAACCGCGCTAGAACCCGTCGACGACCTTTGAGAGATCATGGACATCCGGGGCGCTTTCAATCGGCGCAACCATTGAAATGCTAAGGCGGCCTTTCTTCAGGAACGTGCGGGATACTTTTTGAATACCTTCAGCAGTTACCGCTTGCGTAGCACGGATTGTTTCCTCGGGATCAATTACACGGCCATGAGTCAGCAGATTTTCACCAATCCACATCATCTGGTTGGATGTACTCTCGAGCCCAAGACGCAGCTGTCCAACAACATAATCCTTGGCGCGTTTGAGCTCACTTGCAGAAATCGGCTGATCCCGCAGACGGCCCAGCTCCTTCATGATAAGTTGCAGTGCCCGTTCCGTTCGACGCTGATCAAGCCCAGCAGAAATCGTTAACAACCCGCTATCGGCATAAAGATGACAACCGGAGTGAATGGAATACGCCAAACCATGCCGCTCACGAACAATCTGGAACAATCGCGAACTCATGTTGTCTCCGAGCACGGTATTGAGCAACTTAAGGGCATGTCGACGCTTGTCCAAACGGCCAAATACGCGAAACCCTAAGGCAACATGGGTTTGCTCAATGTCTTTCGAAGCCAATACGGCTTTCGTTTGTTTTTCGCCTCCGGTATATCGCACCGAACGCGGCATCACACCGCGCTCCAGACTCTCCATATGTCCGCTAACACGAGCCACACAAGCCTCATGGTCAACCCGCCCCGCAAAGGCAATAACCGTATTGGCTGGAACATACTTCGTCTCTTTAAAGTGACAAAGATCATCTCGTGACATTCCGCCGACGCTCTTTTCTGTTCCAATAACCGCACGACCCAACGGATGCTGAGGCCAAACGGCGGACTCTAACATCTCATGGACAAGGTGATGCGGCTGATCGCGGTACATCATCATCTCTTCCAGGATCACATGGCGTTCTTTATCAATATCGCCCGCATCCAATCGGGGATCTAAAACCATATCGATAAGAACATCCAAGGCACTCCAAATATGATCGTATCCGACGCGTGCGTAGTAACAGGTACTCTCCTCCTGCGTGAACGCATTCAGATACCCCCCCCTACCTTCAATTGCCTGCGAAATATCAAGCGCCGAGCGTTTGCCCGTGCCTTTAAACATCAAGTGCTCAAGGAAGTGGCTAGCCCCTCCCATCGCTTTGGACTCATGGCGCGACCCTACACCAATCCAAACGCCAAGCGACACACTCTGCATGTGCGGCACAGAAGACGTCACAACACGGACGCCATTTTTTAATTTGCTTTCGCGTACATTCTCAAACATTAGAGATCCTTAATTCTTAGCGGCGTCACGCGCCCTGACTCGCCGCCTTCAATTCGCTTAGGGTCGTCGTATTCTCGTAAAGTGCCTTACCCACAATAGCGCCGTAAAGGTTGGCATGACCCAATGCAGCCAACGCACGCACATCGTCCGGAGTTGTCACACCACCAGAGGCAATCACGTTACAGGATACCGCTTTACAGATTTCATCCATAGCCGCAACATTGGTGCCAATCATCATGCCATCGGTTGCGGTATCGGTGACGATCAGCGTCTCCACGCCCAGAGCATCAGCTTTCTGAGCCAAATCCACCGCGAGCATATCCGTTGTTTCAACCCATCCCTTGACTTGAACACGCCCATCCCGAGCATCAATTCCCACGGCAACACGATCACCAAACTGTCTTACGGTGTCTGCTAGCGAGTCAGGGTCGGCAAATGCACGTGTGCCAATAATGGCGCGCCGCACTCCAGCATCCAGCAACATTCGAACATCCGCATCAGTTCTGAGCCCCCCACCCACCTCGACAGGAATTGGAATCGCAGCGACAATGCGAGCAATGGCAGTTAGATGCAGCGGACGCCCCGCAAAGGCTCCGTCAAGATCAACAACATGCAAATACTCGCCACCTTCATCGGCCCAACGCTTTGCCATCTCAACCGGATCATCTGAATAGATCGTGGAATCATCAGCACGCCCCTGTCTCAGGCGCACACAATTTCCGTTTTGCAAATCAATTGCTGGCAGAATAATCATGGTGTTCTCCAAATATCTAAACTTTGTCGCCCATTCTCGTCAACCGATCCCCTTTCATACAACTTATAACACTACCTTTTCTAACAGCATCTAATTCCCAATACGTCCTTTGCTGGAAGGGACTTCCGCATCTCGTGGATCGGCTTCTGTTGCCATGCGCATGGCACGAGCCAGTCCTTTGAATACGGATTCATAGGCATGGTGGGCTTCCTGGCCCAACATCTGATCAATGTGCAGGTTCATGCGAGCCTGCACAACAAAGGCCTGAAAGAAGTCATCAAACAGGCTCAACTGAAAATCGAGCAATTTCTGTTTCTTGCATGCCATGTGTTTGACGAGGTAGGGCCGACCACCAAGGTCCACCACAACGCGACTCAACGACTCATCCATGGGAATATAGCTCCAGCCATAGCGTCGGATACCCTTTCGATCGCCTAAGGCATTGTCAATTGCCGTTCCAAGCGCCAACCCGATATCCTCGACGGTGTGATGATAATCCACATCAAGATCCCCGGTGGCCTTGACTTTCAAATCAATCAGAGAGTGTCGTGAAAACAGCTCAAGCATGTGATTTAGAAATGGCAGACCAGTGTCGACGGTATAGACTCCGGTTCCATCAAGGTTAACAGCAATACTAATCTGGGTTTCGCGGGTATCCCGCTTAACCTTTCCTGTTCTGGCTTTCTTCATGAGTCTTCCTTACATATGCGGAGCACGGCACTCAGCAATGCCTCCACTTCATTTTCTGTTCCCACGCTGATTCGAACATGGTGCCCCGTCTTTGGGCCGGGAAAATACCGGGTCAGGATACCGCTCTCACGCAGTTTCTCAAACAAATCCGAAGCGAAAATGGAATCTGGGGGCTGCACCCACACGAAGTTTGTTTCGGAAGCACAAACATCAAAGCCCAAATCCTTTAAGCCGGAACTCAAGACCGCTCGAGAGGCAATAATGCGTTCCGCATTGAGACGCATATAATCCATATCCTTCAGTGCGGCCAAGGTCAGTGCCTGAGCAATCCCATCCAGATTGTAGGAGTCTTTAATCTTCATCAAGGCGTTGATCAAACCTTCAGAGCCAACAGCGTAGCCCACACGCACTGCCGCCAGCGAAAACGATTTTGATAGCGTGCGCATCACCAATACATTGTCGTACTTCATCGCCAGATCCATACAATGCACAGACGAAAA
>CAZNWT010000094.1:3562-17899 GCA_964576795.1 uncultured Victivallales bacterium | reverse complement strand
ACGCCGTAACGAACGTTAAATCAACGCGTTAGGCCCATTGGGACAGGCTCTAGATTAAGTCGCTACAGGATCGTGCGGTTTGTTGGCTGAAGACGACACCCACATTTGCCGAGGACAGCAGGTGGCGCACTGCCGAAAACTCCTCCAGTTCAAACAGTTTCTTGCCCGCAAAATCTTTCCGCATCTTGATGACCTTCAGCCGACTCCACGTCGCCCCATGGCTGTCCTGCGGTGCGTTGTAGTAGTGGTGGGGCAGCATTGAGCCGATCAAAACCAGGTCCTCGGGCTTGAACTCGCTGATGTTGTCACCCACGAAACGCACCCCAAAGCTCGACTCAACATAGGTCAGCTCAAGCTCTGGGTGGACGTGGAGCACACAGTCCACGACCGCCCCAATTTCATCCACTGTCACAAATGAGTTCCCCTGTTCCGGCAGCACGGTCTCGTATTGGTACTTCATGATTAAAAAAGTATCAGAAGTGATCAATAGATCAAGAGAAGTCCTTTTCTTTGCATGTGATAATGTCAGTACTAATAGAAAACATTGTGTTGCCAAAATCAAAATAAATGAATAAAGAGGTGCCCATGAAACGGTCTGAAATCAACAGGATTATCGTTGACGGGATGGCGTTCTTCGAGGAATGCGGATTTGTATTGCCGCCGTTTGCGTTCTTTGGGCGCGACGACTGGGGTCGGTTCCGCGGTTCGGCTCAGGAAATTTTCGACCTTGCGTTGGGGTGGGATGTGACGTCTTTCGGCACGGGTGATTTCGTGAATACGGGATTATTGCTTTTTACGCTTCGTAACGGGGGGCTCGATTCGGAGCAGTACCCCAAGCCCTATGCCGAGAAGATTATGATGGTGCTGGAGGGGCAGGTGACACCCTGTCATTTCCACTGGAGCAAGCGTGAAGACATCATCAACCGCAGTGGCGGCAACCTCGTTTTGGAGGTCTGGCAGGCAAACCAAAAAAACGAGCTCACGGAAGAGCCGTTTGAGATGAGCGTCGACGGACTTGTGCGGAGCTTTGCCCCCGGTGATCACCTGGTTCTGGCTCCGGGTGAGAGTGTCTGTTTCGAGCCTTACGTAGCGCACCGTTTTTACGGCGAAGTAGGGAAGGGCCCTGTGATGGTGGGTGAGGTGTCAATGGTGAACGATGATGCCAACGACAACTGTTTTGTGGATCATCAGCCCCGCTTTGACGCGATCGAGGAGGATGAACCCATCGGGTTCTTTTTGGCATCGGACTACGCGGCGCTTGAGTAGGTCTAGCCAATTGAAAATTGAAAACTAAAAAATGAATGCAGAGACACCAAACCTGCATCAGGATTCATTGACTCACGCAACTCAGCCAAGGAGCGAATCATGGCAGGCGGAATTATTGGGGCCGGCAACTGGATCATCGACAAGGTCAAGCTGATCGACCGTTGGCCGGACGAGGGCGAGCTCTGCAACATTCTCGGACAGGAGTCCGGCTGGGGTGGGGGACCCTGTAATGTGCTGTTTGATATCGCTGCCCTCGGTAGCGACATTCCTCTCTATGCCGCTGGAGTCCTTGGTCGGGATGCGGAGGGAGAGCAGTTGCGGCAGCAGATCCGAGAGCGGGGCATAGATGATCGCTATATGAGCTATAGTGACAGTGCGGCTACCTCGTTTACCGATGTGATGACAGTACAACGCAGTGGTCGGCGCACTTTTTTCCACAATCGCGGGGCGAACGCAGAGCTGGATTACCCGCACTTGGCACCGATTGACGTGCCGGCGAGGATTTTCTACCTGGGTTACCTACTGCTTCTTGATGCGCTCGACCGCGTGGACCCGGATCATGGGACGATGGCGGCGCGTGTGTTGAAGGCGATGCGGGCGAAGGGATACCGGACGGTTGTCGATGTGGTATCTGAAGATGCGGCACGCTTCCAGGATACCGTTCTGCCGGCACTGAGTCAGATCGACTGTCTGGTGATCAACGAAGTGGAAGCCGGTTGTTGCAGTGGGCGTGATGTGAGAAAGGCCGATGGAACGCTCGACCGTGAGGCCCTCCTGGCGTCGGCAAGTTTGCTTCTGGAAGGTGGCATACAGGAGCTGGTGGTTGTTCACTGTCCGGAGGGCGCGGTGGCCATCGAGAAAAGCGGTGCGCTGCATGCCGTACCGTCCTGCCATATTGAGCCCGACGCGATTGTTGGCAGTGTGGGGGCTGGTGACGCCTTCTGTGCCGGGTTGCTTTACGGCCTGCACGAAGATCTGCCTATTATGGAATCGCTTCGGCTGGGCGTGGCCGACGCCTGGTTTAACCTGCACTCGGCCACGGCTTCGAGTGACGCGCCGACACTGGGCCAGCTCACGGCCCACCTGGAGAACTGCACGTTCAACACGATGAAGTGGTTTGAACGATGAGGACTCTGCTGGGTATGAGTGCTGGTCCAATTTACTGACGCTGTAGAGTTAAACCGCACCCGTGGTGATGAAGCTGTGCTGTACGGGGGTGGTGACGGTCTTGCCGGAGTGGGATACGAACTCTACCGCGTTCTTCTGAAAGCGGAGGCGCTTCACCTTGTCGAATCCGCGCGGGATTTGGACGGCGCCCTCTATATAGTTGACCACGGTTGGCTTGTGTTTGGAGAGGGTGTGGCAAGTCGGGATGCCTTCGGCGTTGATGTCGTTTTTCTGCACCGATGCCTGGAGGCCCTCGGCATGATAACCGCAGACATCCTCAAGTCCGATGCAGCAGTTACGTCCGTTCCACGGCTCGCCATGCCGACCGTGGTTTGCCATCCACATGGTGGTGGCCGGCAGCACGGTTGGGTCTTTGAGCGCGAACCAGAGATAGCCAGCGTCTGGGGCGGTGGCGCAGGTCCAGGCGGGGGCGTCGGATGGCTTGGCGTAGAGCGAGAGAATATCCACGAACCCTTCGCGTGCCGGGAAGACTGAGCAGTCGGTATGGGGCGTGTCCTTCCAGATGGTGGGAACCCGGTTTAGCTGTTTGAAGCGTTTGTTGGCGGCCAGTGCGTAGTATTCTGTATCAGCAGTGTAGGCGGCAGCACGCGGTGCGGTCTGTCCAAAGCGGAGCGGGGAGGTTGAGATGTGAAGCTTTCCCTTGGCTGGCGGCGCGAGTGTGGCGTGGTGTCCCATGGGCATCTTGCCGGAGAATCTGTTGAGCTCGTGCTGGATATAGATGATGTTTTCGCCGTCACGCAGGGCGATGCGCTTGGTGACCTTACCCGACCGGATCTTCGGCTCCATGGTCAGGATTAGCGTCTTGATCCCATCGGCGTCTGTGAAGCCGATTTTCTTCCAGCGTTTGTAGGCGATCTCGCCGTGGGTGCGATGGTTCTCGCCCTTCCAAGCTGGATTGGCACCGAAGGGTAGACAGAAGAAGTCGCCGCGCAGGGTTCGCAACACGGGTTCATCCAGCTTGATATTTTCATCCTGCCAAGGACTGACGTAGTAGGGGTGTATGGGCGTATCGCTGTCGGCAAAGAAGGTGACAGGGGCCATGTGACCGCCAGTGCACGTTACGGCGCACGAGATGGAATCCGATCGAATCAGCCAAGCGTTCTGATTATGCAGGCGGGTTGTTAGTAGCGGTTTGCTCATAGATTTATGCTCCATTATTTAGGGTGAATGGTGAGGCATACTGGTTAGCACAGTGCGAAGACCGATGCAAGCGGCGGAGTCAGGGAGAGATCTTCCAGAAAATTGGAGTTGAGCGTTTCCGGCTAGCAGCTTTCGGACTTTGATCGACACACACTAGTTGAGAAAGCTTACCGTCCAGAGATATGAGAACGGGTATTGATGAGGTATCCAGGCTGCTAATATGGGAGTCTTCGATTTCGAGCTCAAAGGAACATGTTTTGGCCTTGCGACTGGGTGCAACTGTGTATATATCTCCCCTTTACATTAACAAGGAGTGGCTGCGTGTGCAGTTTTCTTCTCACTCGGCAATTTGTAGTAACACTTGATCACCATTCATTGAGGACATCATGCATTCACTTCGTTTTAGACAGATTCATCTCGACTTCCACACGTCTCCGCATATTCCCAACATCGCTGCTGAGTTCGACAAGGCCGCCTGGCAGCAGACGCTGAAGGATGCACACGTGAATTCGATTACCACCTTTGCCACCTGTCACCACGGCTGGCGCTACTACGACGGCCAGGTCGGGGCGATGCATCCGCATCTGGGCTTCGACCTGTTGCGTGCCCAGTTCGAGGCCTCGAAGGAGATCGACGTTAACGTTCCCATCTACCTGACGGCGGGGGTAAACGATTACGCCTTTTCGCAGCATCCTGAATGGCGCGAAATCAACGCCGAGGGTGGCTACGCTGCCTGGAGTACCTCGCCGCTGCAGCCGGGATTCAAGAAGCTCTGTTTCAACACACCGTACCTGGACTACCTCTGCGAGCAGATCGAGGAAGTTGTGACGCGCTTCCCGGAGAACGATGGCATCTTTCTGGATATCATCTCGCAGGGTGCCTGCTGCTGTTCGGTCTGCATGCAGACCATGGTGGAGCAGGGTTATGATCCAGCTCGGGAAGAAGACCGAAAGACGCATGCGGAGAAGGTGTTGCTGAACTACTACACGCGCACTACTGCTGCGGCTCGTTGCAAGAACGTCGACACCCCGGTCTTCCACAACTCCGGGCATATCACGATCGGGCGTCGCGACCTGCTGGAGCATTTTTCGCATCTTGAGCTGGAGAGCCTGCCTACCGGTGGGTGGGGCTATGATCATTTCCCGATGTCCGCCAAGTATGTCCAGACTCTCGGTTACGACTTTCTGGGCATGACCGGAAAGTTCCACACCACCTGGGGCGAGTTTGGCGGATTCAAGCACCCCAACGCACTACGCTACGAATGCGCGGCGATGATTGCCTTCAATGCCAAGTGTTCGATCGGCGATCAGCTTCACCCTGGTGCCGCTCTAGACCGCAGTACCTACAATCTAATCGGTCAGGCCTACAGCGAAGTCGCTGAGAAGGAGCCCTGGTGTGTGGGTGCGCAATCCTCCGCCGACATCGGATTGCTCTCACAGGTTCCCTTTGCGAGCGATCACGGCCGCGGAGCGGCCGGTGATGTGGGGGCGGGGCGTATCCTGCTGGAGAGCCACCTGCAGTTTGATGTGCTCGATCAGCATGCATCTTTCGACGGTTATGCCCTTCTCATTATCCCCGACAGCATCCGCTTCGACGAGGCGTTGGCTGCCCGCGTGCAGGCCTATCTTGACGGGGGCGGGCGTGTGCTGTTGAGCGGGGAAAGCGGGTTGCGGCAGAACGGACAGGGCTTTGCGCTCGATCTGGGCTGCACGCACGAGGGAGAGAGTCCTTTCTGTCCCGACTATTGGCTCCCGATTCCGGAATTGCGCCCGGAGTTTCTGGAAACACCCTTTGTCTCCTACATCCGTTCGCAGCGTATTCGGGTTGCGGAGGGGGAGTCGTTAGGCCAGGTGTACGACCCCTATTTCAACCGAACCTATGCGCACTACTCCTCGCATCAACACACCCCGTTCAGGCCTGATCCGTCAGGCTATGACCTGGGCGTGCTCCACGGACGCGTGCTCTATTTCTCTGCGCCTGTCTTCAGCCTCTACCGCGGATTCGGTGCGACCCTCACTAAAGACGTGGTTCAGCGCGGTATCCGAAAATTGATGGGTGATGCGCTCAACGTACGCAGCAACCTGCCCTCCACGGCTAGAGTCTCCCTCAACCATCAGCCGGATGAGAACCGCTACGTGTTGCACCTGCTCTATGCCAATACCCTCTCACGAGGAGGCAAGATGGATCTGGCGGGCGGAACGGTTAGCCGAGATGGCCTGAACATCGAGATTATCGAGGAGCTGCTTCCCCTGCGCGATAGCCAGCTTTCGGTCGCCCTCCCGGCGACGATTCAGCGGGTCACGCTTGAACCCCAGGGCGAGGCGCTGCCGTTCACTGTTGCAGACGGCCGCGTCGAGTTTACCGTTCCGGAATTCACTTGTCACCAGATGGTGTGTTTGCAGGATACAAAGTAACCATTGAGGGACTGTACACGTTATTCGATATTTGTGAAAATGTGATCAATATTGTGGCTGAACGCGAACAGCGCGTTTATGTGAAGCGAGTCGAGAGGGGTAAATATATATTATGAAGTATTCTGGATATTCGAAACGTTCTACTGTGAGTTTGAATGGGATGTGGCAATTTGGGTTTAGCGAAGATCGCACATGGGATGATGAATCCATCGTGTCATCGAACTTTGACGACTGCATGCCGGTTCCGTCTGCCTTTGATGCGATGCCGTTATATAATGGTAAGCGTGGTGTCGGACTCTATCGTCGTACGGTTGCCGTGCCGCCTGGCAGCAATGCACGCCTGGTTTTCAATGCGGTCGGTATGTACGCCAAAGTCTTCGTCGATGGTGAAAAAGTGTGCGAGCAATATGCGGCCTATACGCCGTTTCATGTGGACATGGTGTCGTCGGAACATCGTGATCGGGATGTGGTGGTGATGGTGGGGAACCGGTTTGACCGTGAGCTCTATCCGCTGCATGAAATCTTTTTCGATTTCTACGCCTACGGTGGGATCTTTCGGGATGTGGAGCTCCAGGTGTTTCGGGAGGGTCCGCGAGTCGACTGGGTTGGGGTGGATACACTGGATTATCGCACGGGTGCCGTTCAAGTTGGCATTGAACCGGCGGAGCTCGGACAGACTTTCGCCATAGCCATTGATGACAGCTCTGCTCGCGAGTTCACGGTTGACGAGTTGAGTGGTGGCCGCTTTGTGGTTCCTTTGACTGTTGAGGGGGCAACGCCGTGGTCGCCGGACCATCCGGAGCTGCATACGGTAACCGTGGCGACTCAATCCGATTCCCTGGAGGTAACATTTGGTGTCAGGCAGGTGAGTACGGCGGAGGGGAAAATTCTGCTGAATGGAACTCCCGTCAAATTGCTTGGCTATTGCCGACACGAGGCGCACCCCCAATACGGCCCCGCGCTTCCCCTTGTTCAATTGGTGGCGGATCTCCAGTTGCTGCGTGACTCCGGCTGCAATTTTGTCCGCGGTTCGCACTATCAGCAGGATCCCCGTTTTTTGGATCTGTGCGATGAAATGGGCATGCTCGTGTTCGAGGAGAGCCTGGGGTGGGGGCCGCGTGAAGAGCATATGACCAACCCGGCGTTTGTTGACGCCCAGCTCAAACAGACGGCTGATATGATCAGGACCAGTTACAATCATCCCAGCGTCATCATGCGTGGCTTCCTCAATGAGGGGGTATCTAATATGGAGGCCTCTCGTCCGTGCTACGAATCTCTGATTCGTCTGGTGCGGGAGAAGGACCCACACCGCCTTGTGACGTATGCGAGCAACCGCTATCTGAACGATCTGTTTTTGGAGCAGATTGACGTCATCAACTTCAATATGTATCCAGCCTGGTACTCGCCGAACCACGACGATGAGTGTCCATTGGATGAGATTAGGAAGAGGATTCACGAGAATCTTGAGGGGCTGGAATTGCGCGGCCTTGCCGATAAGCCGTACATCATCTCAGAGATTGGCGCCGGCGCCATTTATGGGTGGCGGGATCCTATCTGTGCTCACTGGTCAGAGGAATATCAGCGTGAAGTCCTGAAGATTGTGTCCAACGAGGTGGTAACGAATCCGCGCATTGCAGGTGTTTCCCTGTGGCAGTTCTTCGACTGCCGCACCTATCGTGGTGCCGGTGCACTCGGCCGCCCGCGCGCATTTAACAACAAGGGCGTTATGGATGAGTATCGGCGGCCCAAGCAGGGGTATGAGGCCGTCAAAGCAATTTTTAACGCCTTTGGACAGAAGGAAGCATAGGGCGTTATTATGGCAGTTCATCGTGATTTCAACTGGCGCTGCCTGACTCCCGAGCCCGGACATTATTTTTTCGGTTACTATGACCGCTGTCCGTGGAATGCAGACACCAGCAAGCACTTGGCGTTGCATGTTGGTCAGTGTGCGCGATTGCCGGAGCGGGGCGAGACGGCGGATGTGGGATATGTGCCGCGTGATGGCAGCGGGTTTGTCAAGCTGGTGGAGACGCGGGCGTGGTGTCATCAGCAGGGCGCCATGACGCTGTGGCTCAAGCATCGTCCGGACACCTTCATCTACAACGACTTTGACTTGGATCGAAATAGGCTGCTGGCGCGGATCTACACGCTGGGAACGGGTATTACGGGGGCCTACGACCGTCCCCTCTATGCCATCTCACCGGATGGGCGCTGGGGCGTATCGCTCAATTTCGCGCGCATCCCGCGCCGCGGGTATTCGTATGCGGATGCGGTGTTGGCCACCGAGCAGCATCCCGATCTCGACGGCGATGGGTTATTCTTGGTGGATTTGCATTCGGGCGAGAGCCGGCTGTTGGTCAGCTACCGTCAGATCATTGCCATCCATCCTGTTCCTTACGAGCTGGGCTCCATGTACTGGTGGCTGAATCATGCCATCTTCAATTGCGATTCCAGCAAGCTGTTGTTTCTGTTTCGCCACTGTGACGATCAGCGTGAAGGACAGGGATGGAAGACGCATATGTACACCGTTGGCTTGGATGGTTCCGATCTCGCTTGCCCGCTTCCGCATTTTTACTGGTCCGGTATGATTTCGCATCATATGTGGGGGCGGACTCCCAACGAAATCGTGATTGATGCGAACTGGCGTGGGAAGGGCTTCGAGTATGTGGTGTTTGACGAGCGCGTACGCCCCCTACAGGCCAAGCGCATCTCTGAGGGCATGGGCCCGATGGGGCATGTGGTCTTCTCCCCCGATGGCGAGTCGATGTTGGCGGATACGTACCCGATAGATGGGATTCAGTCGCTGGCGCGGGTGAACGTGGCGAGTGGTGCATGTGAGGTGTTGGGGCGATTCCGGCATGAACAGCTGGAAGAATATCCCGCGGATGTGCGTTGCGACCTGCATCCGCGTTGGTCGCAGGATGGTTCCCTGATTACGGTAGATTCGATTCACTCGGGCGACCGTAAATTGTATATGTTGGAGTGTTGATCTGAAGGCGGACCGGTTCTGTGACAAGGTGATGACCTTGTTGGTGGGGAGACGTGTTTGAGGTCTTCTGGCAATATGAAGCCGTCGGTGTCCACGATGTGTTGCGCGATGGCACTGGTTGAGATTAGTGAGAGAATGAGTGAAATGACTGAAGCAACTGATCCATGGGATGCCCCGGTGGTGCCTCCTGAGGTTGTGTCTATTGATGTGGGCCGGCAGCTCTTTGTTGACGACTATTTGATCGAAACCACGGACTGTGAACGCACGTATCACATGCCGGAGAAGTATACGGGTAACCCGGTGCTTAAACCTGAGACTGCTCTTGAACTGAACGAGGGTGGCAACGCGGCTACAGTTTCCAAGGGCGGTGGCGTGTGGTGGGTCCCTGCCGAACAGGTTTTCAAAATGTGGTATGAGGCTGGGTGGATTGGTACGATTTGCCTTGCCACCAGTCGGGACGGGATCCACTGGGAACGTCCGGAATTTGACGTAAATCCTGGAACCAATCAGGTGCTTCCGCCTGACGTGGTGCCGGATTCCTGGAGTGTGGTGCCGGACTGGGATGCCGTGGATCCCGAGCAGCGCTACAAGATGTTCTTGCGCGGGCCGGACATGTACAGTCCCGCCCCGTCGCGCCGGTATCAGCGCTTCTGCATGACGTCGCCGGACGGTATCCACTGGGGCAACCGCGTGAACACCGGTGACTGCGGGGACCGCAGCACCCTATTCTACAACCCGTTCCGCAAGAAATGGGTCTTTAGTCTGCGTGCCTATGATGGCGCTCGCTCGCGCCGCTACTGGGAAGCAGACGATTTTCTAGAGGGTGCGAAATGGGAGGATGGCGAGCCGCGTAAATGGGTGGCCGCGGACGAACTGGATCTTCCGGATCCAGAGATCGGGATGAAAGCGTCGCTGTACAATCTCGACGCGGTTGCCTACGAGAGTTTGATGCTTGGAATGTTCGAGATCCACCGTGGGCCGGAGAACGGGGATGCTGAGAAGACGGGACTTCCGAAAATCACCGAACTCAATTTCGCGTACAGTCGAGATGGTTTTCACTGGCATCGTCCGGATCGGCGCGCCCACATTCCGGCTGAGCGACGCGATGTCTGGGACCGCGGCTATGTGCAATCGGTCAGTAGTATTTGCACCGTGCGGGGCGATAAGCTGTGGATCTACTACACTGGATTTCAGGGCGACGCCACGAAGCGGGGGCCGGAGTGGCTATCGAATGGGATGTACGACCGTGGTGCGACGGGGGTGGCGTTCCTGCGTCGTGATGGGTTCGCCTCTATGGATGCCGGACCAGAAGCGGCAACGCTTACCACCCACCCTGTGAGATTCAGTGGCCAACATCTCTTTGTGAATGCTGACGTTCCTGACGGTAGCCTACAGGTTGAAGTGATTAACGAAGACGGTCACCCCATCGAGCCCTTCACGCTGGCGCAAAGTGTGCCCTTCAAAAGGGATGATACCTGTCAGCACATGACATGGAAAAGCGGTGCTGATCTCTCAGTTCTGAAAGGGAACCCAGTCCGTTTCCGCTTCGCAATGACGAACGGCTCGCTCTTTGCGTTCTGGGTCAGTTGCGCAGAGAACGGGCGCAGCGATGGCTATGTGGCCGGAGGCGGCCCGGGCTACACCGGCATGACTGATACCGTCGGGTGTGGGGCACTTGAAGCAGAGCTCAATATCAGGTAGCTGACATCTGGGGTTAGGAACGATGAACGATCGACAAACAATTTGTGAGGATGCCCGCGAGTTGCGGGTGATTTCTGGGTACGATGTCGTGGTGGTTGGCGGTGGTATTGCCGGGATCGCGGCGGCGGTGTCGGCGCGGCGGCATGGTCAGACGGTGTTGCTGATCGAGAAGCTGTTTGGGCTGGGTGGTCTGGCCACGCTGGGCAATGTGCTGCATTTTCTCCCTCTCTGTGACGGAAAGGGGACTCAGGTCATTGGCGGGATTTGTGAAGAACTTCTACTCCTGGCGGATGCGGGATGCAAGGCGCAGTGGCGCCGTGGTGAGCGGCCTCGCTATGACTCATGCTTCAATCCTTCCGAATACTTGCTTCAGTTAGAGGCATTCGTTTGCGCCGAGGGTGTTGATATCTTCTATGACACGCGCGTGTGCGGTTCTATGACGCGCGAAGGCAGCATCACGCACGTTGTGATTGAGAACAAGGACGGTCGGCAGGCCGTTGCGGCGGCGGCCTTTGTGGATTGCTCGGGCGATGCGGATCTATGTGCGTTTGCCTGCACGCCAACGGCGTCGTTGGATAGCAACGTTCTGTGTGGTTGGCACTATCTACAGATCGACGGCAAGATGGAGTTGCAAACTTTCTCAGAGCATTTTGACTGTGAAATGACTCGCGCAGGATCTGCGCCTCCGTTTTTTGCGGGCGACAAGGCGGAGGATGTCACGCAGATGGTTTTGCAGTCGCGTCGTGCGATATCGGATCGCATTGCTGCCATGCGCGCTGAGAGTCCCAACAAGGAGATTGAGCCCTTTGAGATTCCGTCGATTCCATGCTTTAGGGCGACGCGCCGGTTGGACTCTGATCATGTGCTCTGCATGGACGATTGTGGTAAGTGGTTTGATGATGCCGTTGCTATGACGGGGGACTGGCGCTGTAAGGGACCGGTGTATGCTATTCCTCTGCGCAGTGTGAGGTCGCCCCATCACAACAATCTGTTTGTGGCAGGACGCTGTATCAGTGCCCGGGATGGCGCGTGGGACATCACCCGTTCGATCCCAACGTGTGGGGTGACCGGCCAGGCCGCAGGTACAGCGGCGGGGGTAATGGCCAGTGGCGGCTCGGTCGCCATCGCCGAGTTGCAGGCTCGTCTGCGCAGCGATGGGCAGCTGATTGATCAGACGCTTTTGCCCCGAGACGGGGGCTGTCGTATTCACAAGACAGAAAAGGAAGTTTAAGAATGTTGAAGGTTGCACAACCGTATTTGGATGTGGATCCGTGGGTGGTTCGCGAGAGCGGGTTGCACACAGACCGGACCAAGGTTAGTGAGTCGATGTTTTCGCTGGCGAATGAGTTCATGGGGGTGCGCGGCTACTTTGAAGAAGGCTATGGCGGTGAGAGCATGGTGGGCAGCTTCTTCAATGGGGTCTTTGAAGAGGAGAGCCTGTCGCAGATGCCAGCCTTCTCCTATCGCGGCATGATCAATCGTTCACACGGACTGGCCAATGCGGTGGATTGGCTATACACCCGCATCGCGGTTGATGGTGAGGCACTGGACCTCGCGACCGTTGCGTTCTCCGAGTTTGAGCGGCAGACCAACATGCGGACCGGGTTAATGTCGCGGTCCTTTATCTGGACGCTGACGAACGGTAAGCGTGTTCGACTTGTGTTTTCGCGTTTTCTGAGTCTTCTTGATGGTTCTCTAGGTGGCCAGCGAATCGCGATCGAGGCCCTACAGGGCTCCTGTGCCGTCGCTATGCGTTTAGGGTTGGATTTCAGCATCCAGCAGGTGACGCAGCGTATGGCGCATCAGTGGGACTGTCCTCGCAAACAGGCGGACGGCGAGATGTTGGCCATTCTGGGTCGGGTCAAGCAGAGTGGTCATTGCGTTTTTGCTTCTGCCCGGTTTGACGGGATCGAAAATGCGCTTACGGGGCCGGTTGAAGAGGATCACTTCGTGGGGCTGGATGTTGGCTTTGCGTTGGATGAGGGACAGATCCGTTGTATTGATAAAATGGTGGTCAACCGTGTTCGGAGGGATCCGCCGGTGGACGTGGATACCATGTGGGCTGAAAGCGTTCAGGTTGCGAAGGCGACCGGTGCGGTGAGCTACGATGACGCCTGTACTGCGAATGCAGCCGAATGGGCGTCGATTTGGAAAAATCTGGATATTGAGATCGAAGGCGATCCCGAGAATCAGCAGGGCATACGCTACTGTCAGTTCCAGCTGTTTCAGAGCTATCACGGCGTCGATCCTTCGCTCAATGTTACGGCCAAGGGACTGACCAGTGAGTATTATTATGGCTGGACCTGGTGGGATACCGAAACCTATTGCCTTCCGTTCTACATGTTCAACAACCCGGTTGCTGCGCGCAGCCTATTGCAGTATCGGCACATAACGCTACAGGGGGCGCTGGAGCGGGCGCAGCAGATGGACTGTGCCGGGGCTCGCTATCCGATGGGTACGATAGACGGCACTGAAGCCGTGGCGGTCTGGCAGCATGGTGACCTGGAGATTCATGTCTCAGCGGCCGTTGCGTTCGGCATTCAGCATTACATGCAGGTGACCGGCGACAGTGAGTTTTTGCACGAATACGGCTTGGAAATTTTATTGCAGATTTGCCGCTACTACGCCAGCAGGGGGCAGTGGAGCCCAAAGAACGGGGACTTTGGTTTTTGGTGCGTCATGGGCGCTGACGAGTTTCACATGATGGCCCACAACAACTACTATACGAATTTCATGGTCAAGCAGGCGTTCAACTACACGCTGACGGTGCTGGAATCCATGCGTGGCGATGCGCCTGAAGCGTATCAGCGTATTATCGAAAAGGTTGGCTTGGAAGCTGCTGAGTCAGAAACATGGTGCGCTATGGCCGACAAGATGCGACTAAATCAAGACAGGGAGAGTGGGGTGATCGAGCAGCATGATGGATTCTTCGATATGCCGCACCTGGACCTGAGCACGGTGCCGCCGGAGAACTTTCCGTTGTACGATAACTGGCCTTATCTCAAGATCTTTCGATGGGACTTCATCAAACAACCCGATGTATTGTTGGCCATGTTCCTACACGGCTCGCAGTTCACGTTGGAGGAGAAAATCGCCAACTACGAGTATTACGAGCCGCGTTGTATGCATGAGTCATCGCTGTCGCCGTCGATCCATTCCATTCTGGCCACTGAAATTGGCAAGCATGATGATGCCATGAAGTATTTCCAGCAGGCAACACGCCTTGATCTGGATGACTACAATCGCAATACTGGGCAGGGCTTGCATACCACCAGCATGGCGGGTGCTTACATGAACATCGTTTACGGCTTCGGCGGCATGCGGTCCGATGGGGCGTGTCTCGTGTTCAACCCTGTGCTGCCTGACACTTGGGAGCGGTTGCGTTTTCGTGTGCACATAAAAGGATCTGTTATTGAAATCAATATGACTTCTGCCGTCAGTTCCCTGCGGCTGATCTCCGGCACTTCTGTGCCGGTCATCTTCTGCGGCGAGACTGTCGACGTCACAGCCGAAGGTGTGACGTATTCAGTTTGACTCTGAGCAATTGAAGTACAGGGTGGGCTGCGCACGCTCTGCTGCTGGACGGTGAGAAGGAGTGCGGAGAGAGCAGGGGGTGCGCAGCCCCCGCTGTACTGAGTG
>CAZNWT010000094.1:0-3462 GCA_964576795.1 uncultured Victivallales bacterium | reverse complement strand
GGTGAGAAGGAGTGCGGAGAGAGCAGGGGGTGCGCAGCCCCCGCTGTACTGAGTGTACAGGGTGGGCTGCGCACGCTCTGCTGCTGGACGGTGAGAAGGAGTGCGGAGAGAGCAGGGGGTGCGCAGCCCCCGCTGTACTGAGTGTACAGAGAGCGGGCTGTGCACGTTCTGCTGCTGGATGGTGAGAAGGAGTGCGGAGAGAGCAGAGGGTGCGCAGCCCCCGCTGTACTGAGTGTACAGAGCGGGCTGCGCACGCCCTGAGCAGGAGATTGGAGCATGGTTGAGACGATTTGTTTTACCAGAGGAAACTTGCCCCACTGGATAGTTGCTGATCGTCCGTATTTCGTGACGCTTAGGCTTGCTGGCTCTCTGCCCAAGGAAGTGAAGCATGAGTTGAAGCGTGAGCGAGAGGCTTTGCTATGCAATCTCGATACCGACGAGAAAAAGTGGACGGACCTCAGGCGTCAGCAGTTTGCGCGTGTGGATGCAATCCTGGATTCGGTGTCGTCAGGTCGAGACTGGTTGAGCAAGCCGGAGATTGCAGACCTTGTGTTACAGAATTTCGCATGGCTGGAACAACGCGGGTGGCAAATATATGCGGCGGTTGTCATGTCCAACCATATTCACACCGTATTGCGGAACACGGACGGTCGCAATGGCAAACTCATTGAGGATCTTGGGCACTTTAAGAGCTACACGGGTGACAGAGCCAATCGAATATTGGGACGAGAGGGGACGTTCTGGGCCAGTGAGGGTTTTGACCATTGGTGTCGTGATGAATCTAAAGTGATTGGCGCGTGTCGTTACACGTGCCTGAACCCGGTGAAAGCAGGGCTGGTGAAGTCATGGCAGGAGTGGCCTTGGGTACGTTGTGAGGAGCTGTATAGGCCAAAATAATAGAATGAGAGCAGTGGGTGCGCAGCCCTCGCTGTACTGGAGTATTTGGAATCATCGAACGAAAGGGTAGGGCAATGCTTAAGGCAATAATATTTGATTTGGATGGGGTGATCGTATCGACGGATGATATTCATTACCAGGGATGGCAGCGTCTGGCTGATGAAGAGGGGATACACTTCGATCGGGCCATCAACGAACGCCTGCGCGGTGTGAGCCGGATGGAGAGTCTTGAGATCCTGCTGGAGAAGGCTGAAAGGCAGTACAGCGAAGCCGAAAAGGTCGAGTTGGCCACGCGAAAAAACGACACTTATCGAGAGTCACTCAAGCGTTCCCTTTCTGCGGATGACGTGTTACCCGGAGTGATGCCATTTCTTGACGCTTGCAAAATGGAGGGACTAAAGGTCGCGATCGGCTCATCCTCGCGTAACAGTCCCACGATCCTGGAGCGGATTGGGCTGGGCGACACTTTCGATGCCACGGCTGACGGCAACGACATCATCAATTCGAAGCCTGATCCGGAAGTCTTCCTGCTGGCCGCGGAACGCCTCGGGATTCCTCCTGAGAATTGTCTTGTTGTGGAAGATGCCGAGGCGGGAGTAGCTGCTGCTGCTGCTGCGGGTATGCCATGTCTGGCAGTTGGCTTCGCCGCCGGCGATCCCCGTGCGATTCTGTCAGCGTCTGGGCTTGATGGTGTGTCGGTCCGCCAGATCCTGATCTTGTGTCGCCGATAGCAATCGGGATTTCCACATATTAGAGCATCTGTCATCTCGGGCGGTGCGAGGTGCAGCGACGTCCATTGAGAGGAGAGAGTGAGGATGTCTGATCTGTCCTTCATTTGACTAACACCCTTCCTTAGTTGATTTCTTCTGATTTCTGCTTGCGCCCCTATTCTCTGTTTGATAGTTTGGTAATGTTGAATGAGTTCAGCAATACGGAATACTAATGATGATTCAGTCTGTAGAGAGAGCCATGGCGTTGTTGGAGGCCATGGATGCGATGGGGAGAACAGGTGTCTCGCTTGGTGACCTTGCGTCAAGCGTAGGGCTCAAGGCGCCCACGGCGCACAATCTGCTACAGACGTTAGTGGCGCTTGGCTACGTCGTGCATGATGCGGACACGCGACACTATGCTCTTGGCGAAAAGGCGTGGGTGCTTGGGCATCGGCAGTTTCTGGGCGACACGCTGGCTGAAGTGGCTCAGTCCGTATTACAGAAGTTCCACCGCGACTTTAACGAGACCGTTGTCCTTGCGCTCTACAGGGACGGTCAGCGTCACACCGTGGCCACGGTGGAGAGCGGGCACACGCTGCGTGTGGGTGGTGAAACGGGAGTAGACGATCACTTTTATGACACGGCTACGGGACGCGTCCTGTTGAGTTACTTGGAGCCTGACGCTATTGCTTTGTTCATCCGTGATCATGGTTTGCCCGGTGAGGAGTGGCCTGAAGCGGACACGAAAGATGCGCTGTTCGGCGCATTGACAAAGATTCGCGCCGACCGCTTCAGCTTCTATGCCCGTTCTGGGTCACACGTTATGGCTGCCGCCGTTCCTGTTCGAATTTCCGGTCATGACGCCAACGTGGCCCTTGGCTTGTATTACCCTTCGGTTCGCCCGCCCCAGGGCGGAGCTAAACGCTTGCGTCAACATCTGATACACGCGGCGCGTGACATTGAATCGCGATTTTAAAAAGCATGGATGACGGTACACTGGTAGGTCAATTAGGCCAAACAATGCAACGGAGGAGGAGACGGTGAATCAATTTACAGAAGACTTTATTCAGTTTGCGGAAGAGAAACGTGCGGACCTGGTAGGGATCGCACCGATCGAACGGTTCGAGGGTGTTCCTGCCGATCACCACCCTTGCTCGATTTTTCCTGAGACCCGTTCGGTCATTGTCGTGGGCAAGCGGATTACCCGGGGCACATTGCGAGGCGTTGAGGAGGGGACCCAGTTCGATATTTACAGTCAGTATGGTCAGAGCTGGCTTCGCGACCGGATGTTAGCCATGACAACGATTACGCTGGCCACCTGGATCGAGGATCACCGATGGGAGGCGGTTCCCATTCAGGATCTGCCTCCGCAAGTCCCTCCGTCAGGCGTGGCTGTGAAGCCCGACCTTCCGGCACCTAATGTTATGATCGATGTGCAGGATGCCGCTGTACGAGCTGGTCTGGGTGAGATCGGGTATTCCGGTGAGCTGTTGACGCCGCAGTTTGGTCCACGCCAGCGGTTTCAGATGATCCTGACCGACGCGGTTATGGTGCCGTCGCCCCTTTGTGAGATCCCCGTTTGCAACCAGTGCAAGCAGTGCGCCTTGACGTGTCCGCTCGGGGCGATCTCGATGGACAAGAGCACGCTCGTTGAGATATGTGGCAAAGTGATGACGGTGGCCGAGGTAGACTATGATCTCTGTCGTGCTTGCCAGAACGGAGCACTTCCGAATCCCAGCCATCCGGCAGGTCTACCGGACCGTCTCGGGGCGCTTTGCAATCGCAGCTGTGTCCACAATCTGGTAACCGTTCACGGGGTAGCAAATCAGAAATAGCGTAGTAGTGCAAGTGTTTT
>CAZNWT010000093.1:0-17986 GCA_964576795.1 uncultured Victivallales bacterium | reverse complement strand
CAGCAGTCCCCGGCGGCATAGACATCCGCGATATTGGTCCGCATACGCGAGTCCACGACAATGCCGTCACGTGTCATTTCCAGATCCGAATTCTCAAATAGCTCAACATCTGCCTTCATGCCAACCGCGAAACAGACGAAGTCTTTGTCCGCATCGAGGTCGATGGCTTCGCCATTCGACAAGCGCACCTTACGCACTCCAGCCTCCTCAACTTCAAGCGCTTCGACTTTGGCATTGAGCACAAGATGAACGCCCTTCTCCTTCAAGGCGACATGCAAAGGCTCACTCATATCCTCATCGACCATATTCGGGAGAGCATGCGCAGCCATATCGATCAGCCAAGTTTCAATGCCGCGTGTCTGGTAGGCCTGGGCTTGCTCGATCCCAATGGCACCGGCCCCAACCACAATCGCGCGCTTGGCACCCGCATTCACTTTCGCGATGATCCCAGCCATGTCCTGCCCAGTCTTGACCGTGAAGACGTTTGCAGCGTCCGCGCCAGGAATGGGGGGACATACGGGCGAAGCTCCCATCGCGATAAACAGAGTCTGGTAGCTGTAGGTGTCGCCTGCCTCATCAACAATCTGTTTCATCTCAAGGTTAACCGACGATACGCTACTACGAATCAACTCGACCCCCACATCCGTGACAAGCTCATCCCGTTTGAATACCTTGGCCGGATCAAACAGCCCCTCGATAGCGTACGGGATGGCGCAATAGACCATGGAATACGCCTCGGGACGGAACATCGTGATATCAGCTTCCGGCTTGAGCTTCTTGAGCTTTCGGGAAAACGTAATACCGGCAGGGCCACCGCCGATCACCACAACATCTTTGTTAACGATTTTTCCAGACGCGTTCATACTCATTTTCTTTCAGTAGTAATTCAGCCAAAAAAAGACGCCACCCTGTTGCTCCTCTTATTTCTCGTTAGCGTATCAGAGGGAACATGTTCCACTTGGACACGTTCCGATTGGGCATGTTTTTCTATCATCATCTGCTGCTTTGACACGCATTTCACGTCTCAACAGCCGTCGTCTCGCCCCTCACTACCGCACAGTCCGTGCCAAACACGAAAAAAGAGAATCTATTCCTCGACAAGAACGGCACCAAACCCATGATCGAGCCCCTAAATCCAGAAAACAGGGCGATTCAAGTCTCAGCACACACCGTGTGATTTGGCGACAAACGAGACTCATTTCCGAACAAACACTGCTGCTTGCAACAGTCTGCCACATGGCAGAAACAGAAATGCAACAAGAGCACTTTCTTCCGCAAGATCAAGGCTCGCGGCATCGAACCACCAAGGAGATGCCATCTCTGCTGTGATTCCCCCGCATTGATGCAAGGGGCTTTCATGAAATACTTGGGCTACTGAGCGTCATCAATGGCGGATATCAACGTGCTTTCCTGTGTCACGCCGACAAACTGCTGCGCCGGTTTTCCGTCTTTGAACAAGATGACGGTAGGAATCGCGCGGATCCCCAACTCGCTCGCGGCTCGCTGGGCTTCGTCTACGTTGACTTTCGCCACTTTGGCCTTATCGCCCACCTTTCCTGCAACGCTTTCCACGATTGGCCCCTGCATCATGCAAGGAGCGCACCAAGGCGCCCAGAAATCCACTAGCGTCACACCTTCCTTGATGGTTTCGGAAAAATTTCCGTCATTCAACTCCATTACTGTTGCCATATCCTTATCCTCCTTCTTTGTCTCACGACCCGTCAGCCACACGAGCTGCCTTAGCGATCAGACTGGACCCAATGGACGTCCGCCGACCACACACTATTTGGCCTGTACTCGCGACAAAAAGTCCTTGTTGTTCGATGACATGAACACTAATATGACGATAGAACTGTGTCAACACCAGAAAGCCGAGCAGCGAAAGTGGATTGGTCTGGGATCTCACAACCATAAAGCAAGTAGAATAATCATGCCGGACTTTGGATCGCCCTTCTCGGGGCTGAGACACGACCAAAAGCTCACGGATGCGGCACTTATGGCGAGTGGGTTCTCCACATGGAGCAAAGGGAAAAGATACTTTTTTTGCGTAGGTTCTCTCATGGTCAAGAGCGCATTGATGTCCGACATCCACGCCAACCTCAAAGCGCTCAAGGCAGTTCTTGCCCATATCGATGCGCAGAGCGACGTAAGCAAAATCTATTGTCTCGGTGATGTGATTGGCTACGGCCCTGACCCTGGCGGTACAATCGATCTCGTCCAAAAGCGATGCGCATGGACTCTGATGGGGAACCATGACCATGCCATGCTGGATTCGCCGGAAGGATTCGCGTTGTCGAACGTCGTGGTGCGCGCCACATGCTGACAAACGTTGATACACAAGTGGACATAATCACGAAGAAGAAGTACTTTCAGTAGGTCGGTAAGGCACGGATCCATTAGGGTCTGATTTCGGAGATCGCGGAAATTCCATCAGATAAGGAGACAAAATGTTCAAACATGTCAGTTTCTCAGCCGTACTGCTCGTGTCAATTCTATTCTCGACCGCCGCGGCGGAGAGTGCCGAAGAGACCATTTCCTGGAAAACATCCTGGGACGAAGCGACGAGAACCGCAGACAAAAGCTCGAAAAACATCCTGCTCCTTTTCACCAACCCCGAGCGCTGTCCGCCCTGCCGCATGATGGAAGAGCAAACCTGGCCAGATCGCAAGGTTGCCGCGTTTGTGGAAACGAATTTCGTTCCCCTCATGATACATACCGGCCGTTCAAAGGAAAGGAGCCTGGGCAACGAATTCGTGATACAGGGCATACCCACCACGCTGGTCATAGATACGAAGAAGAATGTCATCGCCCAAAAGGTCGGCTTTTCCCCACCTGAAGAATTCCTCGAATTTCTGAAAGCGGTCGCCTCTCTAGAGGAGCTTCAGAAAAAGGTCAGGATCGACGCCGAAAACATCACGCATACGCTTGATCTTGCCAAGGCCTACATTCAGTTGCAGCGCAAGGCTGACGCGTCCCGGCTTCTCGAGAAAGTCTGCAAGTTCGACGAGGACAATTCCAACGGAAAAAGAGTTGATGCCCTTTACCTGCTTGGCACGATCGCCCTTGAGAACCATGACACGAAGACTGCGAAGAAAAGATTCCACGAGGTAACCAAACTTGATCCGCAAGGCAAAACGGATTACGCGGACGACAATGCCCTGGAGTTGGCAGTCCTAGCTGCGAATGAAGGCGACTTTCCCTCTGCGGTTGCAAGTCTGCAAGAGTTTCTGGCCAGATTTCACAAAAGCGAACTGCGTCCGCAGGCGTTCATATACCTCGGCAGGTGCCACGTCGAGACCGGACATGAAGACGCCGCTCGCAAAGCTTTCGAGAAGCTTATCAAGGAATACCCCGACAGCCGGTATACTGAATACGCAAATCGTTTTTTGCAGAACCTCAAACAGATCGGCGGGAAGGGCGAGTAGCATGTCTTGCGAAGATGATTAGCGCACCGCCACCAACGCCGACCGTACCCATGACTAAGCCGACCACCGCTCCTATCAAGAGAAACACAAACATGCCTCGATTACCCCGCCAACATTATTGCCTCAACAGGGCATTCGGCAACACATGCCCCGCAGCTTACGCATGTTCCCTCATCGATCACGGCAACACGATTCTTCATCTCAATCGCATCAACAGGACACACATCGACGCACCGAGCGCATCCTTTGCATTTCTGTTCATCCACTTTTGCAATCATAACATTCCCTTTATCTTCTTGTTTACTGTCAGCCTGCAATAACAGAACATGATTTCGTCGCTCCGGGACGGCTTCGACCTGACGAGCAATCTCTAGCCACGACCGGAGCAGATCCGCGATGGACTCGTCTACCGAAGTGGCGCGCGTGATAGCAGGCACGAAGTCGCGGCGAATTCGACTGATGTTGGGGCCAAATCGGCGGGCTACCAAGACATCGACATGGTATTGACCGAGCAACTCACGGACCGATGCCGCCTTCGCAGGATCACCGTCGTGGCGCTCCTCCTGAGTCGTATTCCGCACAACGCGGATTTTCTCACAGCCTTGCGAATTACACCGGTACAGAACATACGTCTCTGCCGAACCAAAGTGTGATGTCGTTAGGGTCTGCGCGTTGCCGGTAGCAGCCAGAGCCACAATCGTGTAGTGCCCCAAGCCTTCATCCAACGGTTGTCGTGTCATGGTGTTCTCCTCTTTACGAGCCAAGGTGTGCGTACGATGGTGTTCTCCTCTTTACGAGCCAAGGTGTGCGTACGATGGGCCACACGCTGTTCCACCCCGACAAAGTCATTATTTTTGAGAACAACGTCAAACTCCGGAGCGGTGACGATGTGTTTTTTGACGGAGCAGAGGTTGGCCGTTTTCAGAATCGCATTCCTGTATTTATCGGGAAAATCCATAGGAAGCGTGACTTCAATTCGAATAGGGGAAAACAGCTTTTTCTCTGGATCGCGCTCCGCTTGAAGACAAACACCCAGTCCTGCGGTGTTCAACATGCGTGCATTGCAGAACTCCAGCACATAGATGCCAACGCATGTAGCCATAGATACGAAGAAGAGATCAAAGGGTTCAGGTGCGAATCCCTCACCGCCATTCCCTATGGATTGATCAGTTTGTACCGTCCGTCCGTTATAGTGTGCATCGACGCGTTTGCCGCCAGGAAAGCTAACCGTAATATCTTTCATTCCTGTCTCCATCTCCTTGGTGCCTTTGACATAGACATGCGCGATCTTCTCTTTCAATCGATTTACCATGTCTGTTCGTCACGTCTACCGGGATCCCGTTTACGAGACAGCAAGCGGCGGAAAAGTCTGCTCAACGGGTATCCTCTCAGCACCCAGAACCGGCGCAGTGATGCCATGTGTCGTGCCGCTTCCCTGCGTTCGGTCGTCAACGTCTCAGGACTGAACTTGTCCCAACACTTATAAACCCCCGAGAAATCGACTGCAAATAGGAGGCCACGAAGACGCGGGGGAAGGCCTTTTGTAAATACGGCCGTCTGAAAGTCGATTACAGCCGGACTACCGTCCGAGGTAATCAAGATGTTCCTTTTGTTACGCAAGTCGAGATGCGCAACCCCCTTTTCGTGCATCCTTGTTACCAGATCTTCGAGGGCCTTGAAATAGAGCTCCCCAATCTGCACTTTTCTCCGGGTAGCTTCACTGAGAGTGACCCCAGGAATATATGGATATGCAAGTGCCCATTTTCCCCAGAGCTTGATTGGCCCTGGAATGCTGTCGAGATTCCGAAGATGCCGCAATGCACGCATTTCCCGCCAAAGCAAGAAATGTGCAGTCGTGTACCGAACGAATGGATTACACGAACTAAAATCCTTCACGACCCACTCCCGACCTAGTTCGTCCTGAGTCTTGAAGACATGGGCGTTACCCCACCGCCTAGACGTGTAGGGTAATAAGACCGCGCTTGGATCACTCCCAAGCATAAGTTTACTCTGGGAACAGATGCTCATAAAAAAACTTCTATTTGTGAATCATGAACCACATGTACAGAATCGCAAACGACAACACAACCGTTCCCAGATTGCTCCAACCATGGTTCTGGGTGAAAAGTCGCCAACTCCAAAACCAGAGATTGCCACCCGGCATTCCTCTGACCGATGGGACAAACCGGTTCACTTGAGTGCAATAGTCTTCGTAGAAGTGGGCAAAGAGGCCTTTCAGCGTCCCTTCTTCTCGTTGCACGCGATGCCACATGTAGAGGTAGTAGATCACGGCTACAAAAAGGACGACATACCAATTCCCCAGCAACAGCACATAACCCATCACGAGGAAGAATCGTCCCAGATACATGGGGTTTCGGACATGTTTATACAACCCGTTGTAAGCCAGGATACTCTTCTTATCCAGTGACGCGAAACACCACAGTTGAATGAATTCTCCAACCAAAGCAACCACGAGAGCCGACAAGAACCATGCTGGCTGCGCAAAGAGCAGGACAATAACAAACCCCGCAACAAGCAATGGCACGCGGTACGAAACCACGAATTTCCGCAAACGTTTATGATGGAAAACGTGATGTATAGTCTCGAAAAGTTGGCTCATATTGTCACTCCTGTTCACATAAGAGCACTGCTACAAGTCGCTGAAAACAAACTGTTTGCGTTCAATGGGGGCGTTGTTTACCATACACATTCCATCAGTGAGAAATACAGCTACGACTTGACGATAATGCCTTTCAGAAGTTCATCAAGCTGCTGCGGAACCTCGACCCCCATGATCGTCCGCATGGGTTCATTAAACATCTTGCCCATTATGCCGGTGTTTTTGCGGTAAATCAGCACCTTCTCCGGGGTATATTCCACAATGGCAAGCGCAGCCGGCATAAAGGTGGAAACCTCCGGGTTGACACGATTCACTCGGTATGAATGATCCGGATTACCGAGCTTGAATTCCACAAGCCTGTGGGACATCTCTCCACGCCCACTCTTGATGTAGGCCGCATTGTAATCCTTCTCCGCCTGTAGGACCCAATGTTCACTGGTCTTGCAGCGTTCGCGGATCTGGTTGATCGTTTCTTCAAACGGCAACCGGCTTTGATCTGCCACGAAAAACAGCCGCCCCATTTTCGGCATGAACGCCACCATAAGCACACCGACGCCCACAACCCCACAGACAATCCCAAGAATAAATACCGTCATGCTATACATTCCTTCCTCTTGTTTTATTACGTTGATCTCTACAACCGCAACCCGCTTGTTGCGCCAGCACTTCTGTATGTTTAATCTTTTCCTCAGAGCTCAACCGGAACCACATAATCCGGATGGCGAATGGTACAGACCGGGCAGGAAGCGGTGCGGACGACGCGCTCGGACACGCTGCCGATCAAGAGATGCCTCAGACCCGTAAGTCCGTGCGTACCTATTACGATCAAGTCGGCCGGCCAGACCGTCGCCCTGTTCACAATTTCGACATAGTCAATGCCGTCAACAACATTGACGGTCACGGCGATATCCGTATCGCCTTTGCTCTCAACCATCGCCTGCAAGCGCTCTTGAATCGTGTCGTCGTATGTCTGACCGCGGTCATTGACCGAATCCTCAGCATAGGCAGAACTCTCAGCAACATGCAGAACCTCTACCGTAGCCCCGTGCCGCTCCGCAATGGCAAGGGCATACTGAAACGCGTAGTCGGCAGATGCGGAGAAATCCGTTGGACATAGTATTCGCTGTATCTCTGGTTTCATGATTTATTCTCCTTAATAGCTGCATCGCAGGGATGCATGAATGTTGCTGTTGTTTTCGAACTGTCCCAGAAAGGTGTAGTCCTCCGAACCGGCAAAGAGATCGGCCCCCAGTGAAGCCTGCCAGTGATCAGACACCTTGTAGGTTGCTACCGGCTTAACGTAGACGTCTTCATCCGAAGGCGAATAGCGCGTGAAGCAGCTTAAAATCAGGTTCTGGTTCATAAGCATCCAGGTGACACGCAGCGTCACGGTATGGCGATCTTCATCGCGTGCGCTGTTCGTGGGCATGGACATAGCGTCGAGGGCGTCGATATAGGCATCGTACTCCATCATGTGCTCAACGTAATACTGGACGCCCACCGTCAAATCCTTGGCCATTTCCTGTTCATAACCGACCAGCAAACGAGACTCGCTGTTGTTGATGAACGGATCGTCACCATCACGGTCATCGCCGGAGTCGTAATAACCCGCCTCCACGTTAGCGATGCCACCTCCCAGTGGACCGCGCGCGCTGGCACCATAGACGGCCAGTTCGGGAAAGAGCCATTTTCCGGTCATGGGATTCATGCCTCCCGGGCTTTTCCAAAATCCGTAGTATCCATACAGAGCCATTTCATAAGCGCCCACATTGCGATAGACGCGCACGGCAAGCTCATCATCTGTAAACCAGTCGTCGGGAGGCTCGGTGTTCAGAACAGAGTCCTCTCCCGCCAGCTGCTGGCCGTTCCAATAGGAAATGTGCTCCCCGCTGATATGCCGGTCCGCATCGAACCGGGGCGTGTAGGCGATGTCGATACCCGCAAAGGCCGGGAAGAGACTCACGAACAAGGCATCCGACGGCGCTTTCAGGTATTCATCGTCACGCCCCAGAAAAAACGACTGCCAATCTTTAGGAAACAGGTCGTTGATAAAGACCAAATCGCCGGTGCCCCATGTGAGGACTTGCCGCCCCAGCTTAACGTCCATCCAGTCGAGTGGAGAAAAGAGGACGTTGGCCTGGCGCAGATCGAAAAACCCTTTGCCTGTCTCCAGATGGATATCCTCCAAGTTGTCGACCGTGTCGTCATACAGTAGGTCGCCCTTCAGTTCTGCGGTGAACAGGTCGTGATAGCATAAGGCATCAAGCTGTAGTCGAGCTTCGTTGAGCGATATGTCATCTTCCAGGGAATCGGTTTGAGTCCGCATCCCATAGCGATACTCGGCAAAGCCATGCACCTCGATGCCGGCATCGCTTAGCGCCGACGAAACATCCGCCAATACAGGATACGCGATCAGGCATCCTAGGGCCGTGAGTATAGAAATCCAGCGTGAGTGTCTCATAAGATTCTCCTCGTCTTTGGTTTATTGTGTGACTTCACGCGGCGGCCGACGAAGGAAACGCTCCGTGAAGATACGATCATTCAGGCCGATATCATACTTGATCTCACTGAACGTGATCGTCGTGCTGGTTCCCCTCGCCACATCCTCTACCTTCTGTTCGGTTGGCGTGGGATAGCCCTGAAGGGTCTGGATCTTCTCAGAGGAGACCCGGCGATACAATTTGCCGTTCTTGTCGAGATATTCAGCCTTGCGCGGCAGGAAGGTATCCTTGTCGATCCAAACCGTGTAGGAAGCGAACTCGACCGATCCCGGATCTTTCGGCACGTTGTTAACGACATACTGCGTCTCCGTGGTTTCCACCAACTCATGCGTGTCTTCGTTGAGCCCGCGACCAGAAACATCCTCGTAGAGGAAATCGGACCCGACAAAACTGGTTCGCTTATCTCCCGGCGCAATCCGCTTCACGAGATTTAGCGCCGGCAAAAAGAGCCAGCGGTCGTCGTCTTTTCCCGGACGCTTATGCACGAGGTAGGACATCTTGCGCACGTCAGCAGGCGCCTTAAAGTACACGTAGAACTTCTGGTCGAGCCCCCCGGGAACGTCCTTTCTGAGGATCACGAAATCACGCGATCGTCCGTCAGACAGGGACATACTCACCGTCGCACGTCCATCGTCGCCGGCATAGTAGGATGCGTCGTTCGCTTTCGCGACGATCTCATCCGCCATCAGCTCCGCCGCCTGCGCAGCTGCCACCACACTCACCGCCATCATTACCGCCGTCATTACGCTTCTTCTCATTATGCACCTTCCTTTTCTCTGTTTTCCCTTCAAACCGATGTGTCATCCGACTGAAGGCTTTTGGCTTCCAGCTTCACATTCCTGAATAACCGTCGTTCCAAGATACGGGCCAGCGCAGGCAGGATGAACAGCGTAGCCAGCCAGGATATCAGCATAATCATCGCCAGGAAGAGTCCGACCGTACGATAGGGCACCAACGGAGCCAGCAAGAGCGGCATAAACCCGAGGGCAATGACAATGGCATTACGGCTGATTGCCTTCGCTGGCTCGGCGAACATGCGAGCGTTGGCATCCTTCCAGTTGCCGGTCTCTTTGTACATCTCTCGACCGCGTTCCAGAAAGTGAATCGCGAAATCCACGCTCAAGCCCAACGTCATCGCAGAGAGAATCGCCACAGGCATATCGTAGTCTTTGCCCACCCACCCAATCAGACCGTAGATAAACGTAATGGTCACCGTCAGCGGAAGCATGGCCAAAACGCCAAACAGTCCAGAGCGGAAGAGAACCAGCATCATGATCAACACGACGACGAAGCTGCTAGCCAGCGACGAGAGCATCCCGACGACCATTTTCTCCTGCCAAACCACGTTGAGATAGGTTAAGCCCGCCCACTGGACATCCAGAGGAATCGGCGGTTGATGGTCGGCAACATACTGTTTCACGTCCGCGACGACCATTGTCATGTCCTGGTTGTCGCCACTGGTCAACTGCACCCAAATGTTCGCGCCCTGGTAATCACGCGTCACCATGTGGAACAAGGTGTCTTTCTTCTTCATTCCTTCCAGCTGAATGTATACCTGTCCTGCCGCCGCCGCGGTATTAGGAATCGCGAAGTTCGCTTGATTGCGCGCTTCTGCACCAGCCAGATCGGCTTTGTTCAACGATACATCAGGTTCTATGTATTGCAGCTCGTAGGCTGCCTTCTTCAGTGCATCCGCGCAGCAGGAGGTCTTTCCGACTTTCTCCATGGTCAGCAAATGATTCTGTAGCCCCTCGACATAGTGCAGCACATCCGGGCGCTTGAACGCCGGAGCGTTTAATTCGGTCTTCATATCGAGAACAAATTCACGAAACGAGAGTTCGGTGAATGAATCGCAGACTGTCAGTGCCTTATCCATCAAGGCATCGCCGGTCAATGCGACATCTGGCTTCAGACGTTCCAGCAAGATTGCCTTGTCGGCAGAGGTGGCCGCCTCAACCGTCTGTACCTGCTGCGCCATGGCATCGTAAGTCAGAGCGGCGGGATCCATGTAATTGACGGCATCGGCCAACGCATTCCATGATCGTCCCGCTTGATCGTCAATCTTGCCGGCGGCCTCGGTCAGAGCCGCGAAACAACGCACAGGGTCGCAAGAATTGACGTTGCAAAGACGGACCTTCACCTTGTCCATCTCGGCCAGAAACGTCTTCGTGGCTTCCGGCTTGGCTTTGCCGAAGCGGGTCACAGCCGCCTCACACATCCGTTGGGCCTCGTCGCGGCAGGTCAACATCTGTTTGGCATCCACCGTCAGAGTGAGATAGGCCATATAGGTTCCGCCAAAATGCGTATTCAGAACATGATCGGCCACGCGCAACTCATGATTTTTCGTAAACCACTTCACAGGGTTGTCGTTCACGCGAATCAGGCTGACGCCATAGATCGAGAACGCCAGAACGGCAGTAGCGAGTGTTACCACCACCCAGGCGCGGCGATACGTAAAGACACCCACCCAATGCAAGAATCGTCCCAACACGCCTTTGTCCACTTCGCATTGATCGGGTTCATCCGAAACCGCACAGAGCCGCTGCAGGGATTTCTCGGAGATGAAGAGGGAGATAAACGCTGGTACAAACGTCATCGTCAACAGCCAGCCAATCGCCACGCCAAAGGCAACATGCAGCCCAAACACACGTACGGGAGGAATAGGGGTTGTCGCCAGAGATGCAAAACCGGCAATCGTCGTGATGGTCGCATACAGCATGGGCATGAACAGCTCGCGTACCACGTGTTGCAGCGTTTTGGCCTTATCCTGATAGCGCCGATACGAATCAAAAAACTCACTGAGCACATGGATGGAGTTACACACCGTAATCGGCATGATGAAGATGGGAATCATGGAACTCATGATGTGGACATCGAACCCCAGACCGATCAAGAGGCCCATCGTCCATATCACCGTCACAATCGCCAACAGCAGCGGTGCCAGAATCAGGGACACACGCCTGAAGAAGACGTACATCAGGAGAAAAAGAATCAGCATGGCCAGCGGTGCCGAGATAGCCATCTGCACCAGCATTTCCACACCAAAGGTATCTTCGGCCACCGGCAGTCCCGCGATATAGATATGGTCATTGCCCTGCCAGTCCTTAGTCAATTCCTTCACCAGACTGGCAACATTGTAGCTGTAGGGCTTCTCAATAATCGGGATATAGAGGCAGACAGCCTTGGCATCTTCGGAAACAAGCGTGCCCTTATAGAGAGGGTTGCCCATGGCGTCGTCGCGAATGACCAGCGCCTCCTCACGCGTCTCGGGCACACGTTCCATCAAATACTCGAGCTTCAGGGATCCCATGTCGGCTTGCTTGATGTTGTCGACCACACTGGGAGCCATCAGTTCATCGCTGATGATTGCGCTGTTGCCGTCTTTATCGAACAGATGATTGGGATCATGACTGAACACCACACCCATGGCGCGTTTGAATGCACTTTTCGGCGCTAGATTCACGGTCCTGTACGGGGTTCCCGCGTCATCCTCCGCGATTTGAGGCAATCCATCCGAGCCCTGACGCAGACTGAGCAGCTGGCGTGTCAGCGTGTCGACATGGCACAACGTCCCAACATTGAAGATTCCGTCCGGATCCGTCTCGTTGACGACGCCTACAATCACAAAATCGTACAGCCCGTACCGCTCTTTAGTTTCGTGATGAAAGATCCGGACAAACTCATCCTTTGAGAGCATGTTTTCCGGATCATTGTCAAAATGAACCTTAGGAAACTGGCTACCGAAGAAAACGGTCACTCCGAGCACAGCGGCCAACACCAACCACGCATACCGTATACTGAAATTCGTCAACGCCAAACGCTTCATCTGCAACACCTTTTCGTTATTGTCGCATGAATTATGTCATTGCTCACTATTTTGCCCTCAGTCTCTGTATGTGTTACCGATATAGACCTCCCTTCCTACGACAGGATCTTTTGCGGAGCCTCTGTTCAGCCAAAGGATTATTCGACCTATCTTCACACACAAATAAAGCCCTTCTTGTTCATGCCGATGAACAATAGTCTAGTAGACGAACACTGTCAATAGACAATAACTAAAAAAAGGAGGGCCAGATTCCTTGGATAAACACGGACGATTGTATAGCATGCTGTGCATGTGTCGAGGAACGCAAGGTCGCCGAACAAAGCATGGCGCGGCTGAATCAACACCCCTCGCAGACTGCCATACATTTCAGCCCAACTCTTGCGAATTGACATACCCCCCCCATCCCGCATCAGACCGCCATGTAGATCGTATGTGACTACCGAACAGGTGGTTACACATACCATACTGGTTCTGGCACAGCTCATGCTAACAAAGCAAGTCAATGAAAGTAGCATTGGCAACTAGTCATGAGCGGATGGCGCCTTGTTTTGCGGGTGTGGAGCTGCGGGTGCTCAGCGAGAATATGAATGTGGAAGTTGCGGTCATACGTTTGAACGCTTCCAAAACATGATGGAGAACGCAAAGTTATGATCATTTGGATAAGAGATCGGGAGCAGTTGCGGACAACCGCCGCCGAACATTCAGATTATTTCATCCTTGTCTTCTGGGGAAGTTTTTCGGACGCGGCACAGCGGGCGCTTGCCGAGTTGACTGAATTTGCGCAGGAGTACAAAAACGTTCCCCTCTACATTGTGGACGTGCAGAAAGTAAAGGGCGTTCACAAGGAATACGGCGTCGACGACGTGCCGACTGTGCTGGTAATAAAGAACGGTCGCGAGGCGGACAGGTTCGGGGGCGTCGAGAGCGCGGCGTTCTACGCGACGCAACTTCTCGGCATGGCGCCAAGCCATGTAGCAGGACCGGCAAAGAAGAAAACGCTAAGAGTGACGGTGTATACCAGCCCCGGCTGCCCGCCCTGCGGACTTGTCAAAACGTATCTGCGGGATAACGGTATTTCGTTTAGGAGCGTCGACATTTCGCGAGACGAACGGGCGGCTCGCGATATCGTCAGGCGGAGCGGGCAGAGAGCGGTCCCGCAGATCGACATCAACGGGCGCATCGTGGTGGGTTTCGATCAAGGTAAACTGGCAACTCTTTTGGGAATCAAGCACGAAAAGGAAGGGACGGAAACATGAAGATACACCCTATGAACGGACGCGTTCTTGTTCGACCGGTAGAGGCTTCTGAGGAGACAAAGAGGGGAATCGTCATTCCCGATACGGCTAAGGAGAGGCCCTGCGAGGGCGAGGTCATTGCCATAGCCGAGGACGCGACGGAGGAGGTCGCTGTCGGCGACCGCGTGATATACAAGGAACACAGCGACACCGAGATCAATGTGGAAGACCAGAAAGTCATACTTCTGGAGACGGACGATCTGCTGGCCAAATACGTGGCAACGGATAAAATCCCCGAATAGGTGTTGAATTGCGACAGTGGGTCAGCCTTCTGGCCTTTTGCCGAAAAAGGAGCCTTCGTACCGGAAAGACTTGAGAAAAAACAGAAACAAAGGAGATTGAGAATTGATCATAGCAGTAACAGCCAAAGGAAAGACGTTCGATGATCAGGTCGATCCGCGATTCGGTCGTTGTCCGTACTTCCTTGTTGTCGACACCGAAACGTTGAAAGCAGAGGCCATCGAGAATCCTAATCTCGCGCTTGGCGGTGGTGCGGGGATTCAATCCGCGCAACTCATGTCCGAGCACGACGTCAAGGTCATGCTCACCGGAAACTGCGGACCGAACGCTTACCAAACCCTCAACGCCGCAGAAATAGAGGTTGTTGTGAGTGCCAAGGGCAAGATTCGTGACGTCGTCGAGCAATTCAAGTCGGGAGCGTTGTCGTCAACGCAAGATTCGAATGTTGCGAGCCACTTCGGTATGGGCGCGAATGTAGGTGGGCAAGGTTTACAAGACATAGATTCCAGTACGGGAGGAGGTATGGCCATGGGACGTGGAATAGGTGGTGGTGGCGGTGGTGGTGGCGGTGGTGGTGGCGGCGGTGGCGGTGGTGGCGGTGGCGGTCGCGGGATGGGGCGTGGAATGGGAATCCGTTCGGCAGGCTCAGGACAGGTGGGTATGGGTGCCGGGATAGGTGCGATGCCGACGGCAGTGCCTCTGACGCCCGGATTCCCTGTGCCTCCTAACGGCGGCAACGAAATCGATGCTCTGAAGACCGAAGCGCAGAATCTTGAGGCCCAACTACAGGGCATAAATGTACGGCTTGAACAGATTCAAAGTGGCGCTACGCAGGGGCGCCTGATTTCGGCTGTCAATGCTGAAACATGCACGGGCTGCGGACTTTGCGTGCGAGTCTGTCCGGTTGGCGCGATCGTGATCGATACCCTCGCCGTCATTGATGCTGGACGGTGTACGGGTTGTGGGCGATGCGTCACCGAATGTCCGCAGGACGCGCTGACCCTGAAGAAGGGATGAGAATCCCGTGAACACCCAGCTGCATAGAACAGCTCGAAAAATGACAAAGGCTGCCGCAACAGCGGCAGCCAATGAGCTGTCTGACAGCATTAGGCAACACGGGAATGCGGTTCAAGAGCGGAAACAAACGCTCGCCGAAGACATGAGCAAGAAGCCAACAGTTGAAGAAAAAAAGGCCGACATGTGGTTTCGCTGCCGTGCTGAATCATTTCTGCGAAGTATCGGCATACGCGAATGCCTGCACGTTGCGGACATCGGCTGCCACAACGGCCGATTCACCATGCCGGTGGCACGTATCGTGGGCTCTTGCGGCATTGTTTATGCAATCGATAAGGACAAGGATGTGCTTGCGAGCGTGAAGCAGACTATCAAGAAGGAAGGGCGACATAATATCAAGGTGATCAAAGTCGACCTTGGCAAGAACAGCGTCACTCGAATACCGAGCGACTTGTTTGACGTGGCTTTGCTCTACGACATGTTGCACCGGGGGTATCTGCCGGATAAGCATGATCGCCGCAATGTTCTGAAGCACGTTTACCAAATCATTAAGCCAGGAGGCATTCTTTCGTGCTTCCCCACGCATTTGAAGCTCTACGGATTAACGTTCGAAAAATTGCTGGGCGAAATTTCCGAAACGGGGTTCATTCTGAAGGGTGAATCGCGTCGTCGGCTCGTTCACGACGGCAAATTAGTTCGAGGAAGAATATTTCATTTTCGAAAGCCCCCTACTTGAAAGGCGGACAGCGATGACGATACAGGACAATTATAAGCGAATCAAAACCGAGGTACCGGACTACGTTACCATTGTCGCGGCGGCCAAAACGCGGACCGCGGAAGAAGTGAGGGCTCTGATCAATGCAGGGGCCACCGATATCGGCGAAAACTATGTCCAGGAAACAAAGAAATTGTTTGACCGTATTGCTTCCATAGATATTCCTGGTGTCGAAATGGATACACTCTCGATGGGCATGTCCAACGCCTACAAAATAGCCATCGAGGAAGGCAGCACCATGATTCGTCCGGGAACCATACTCTTTGGCGCACGGGCGTCCGACAAGTGTGTCGGCTTCAACAAGACACATCTCGGCTCTTGACCAGTATTCAATAGGGTGTACTATGTTTGGGTCGTCGAACGCCTCATGCCAAGGAGTATTCTCATGGCTATCGAACAATGGAACCCGCAGCTTTTAGCGAGGCGGACGTGTGCCCTTTCGTTCCGCCTGAAAACTGGCTCCGTGCAGCAATACGGGCTGCCGGAGTCAACATGAACGAGTTTGTGTTCAACAAAGCGTTTCGACGCGAGCTGCGGGAAAACGCCCATCATTACGGGGAAGTGACATTCCTGGAATCCGTTCTCCGCCCCGGCATGGTCGTTATAGAAGGAGGGGCCAATCGCGGGGTTACGGCCGTGGCGATTGCCAAGGCCGTCGGCAAGACAGGACATGTGCATGCCTTTGAGCCGGTATCGGAGTATTTCGAGGTCCTTGAGTCAAACATTGCTCGAAACGGTATTGCGAACATCAGCACCTACAACCTTGCGTTAAGCGACCGAACCGGTTCCCTAACGTTCTATAAGCATGGTGAAGGAAGCGGTATAACGTCTGCTCAGGATGCAGAAGAGATCCGGGTGCGAGCCGTCACGATTCCGGGCTTCATGTCAACCCGTCAGATCCCGAGAGTGGACTTCATCAACCTGGATTGCGAAGGCAGCGAATTGCTGGTGCTTCGCAAGACTCAAACTCTGTTGAAAAGGCAATTGCCGTCGATATTCTGTGAAGTGCATCGGGGCTATTTGGAAGCTCTGAATCAGTCTGTCGGGGACATTGTCAAGTTTCTCCGATTCGTGGGCTACGCCGTGAAGGCTCTTCAGGTGGAGGATCTTAGAAACGATTCAGATGTTGATCATTGTTCGCATATCTACGCTTCCACAAGGCCGATGGAAAAACGGATAGGCAAGAAATAAGCATGCACGATACGTTCTCATTGAAAAGCATCGGCGTCATTCAAACGCCGTATACGGTCCGCGCGCCCTATCAGCCCGTAGACGACGACGAAGGCGAATTTCGTATCGTGCTTGATGCCGAGTACGCAGAGGGACTGTCCGACCTGAACAGGTTCCGATACATCTACGTAATATACTATATCGATCGCCTCACTCACCACGACTCCATGATGGTAAACCCGAGTTGGACCCCGGGCACGAAGGTAGGGTTATTCGCAAGCCGATCACCTGCGCGTCCTAACCCCATAGGAATCAGTATCGTTCGCATCAGGAAAATCGTTAAGACGGAGATCTTCACGTCAGGATTGGACGTGTTTGACGGCACGCCTCTGTTGGACATCAAGCCCTATTTGAAAGATCTCGATTCCAAAAAGGACGCAAACTACGGCTGGCTCGATGATCTCGACAGCAACGAGGAACATCTACTTCTGCATATCAAAGGCACTCCCCACCAGTATTGAGGAGGCATTATCTGTTTGTCGAACGTATATATGGACGAAAGTGAACAAAAGCAGCTGTTGCTTGAAGAAGTGAAGCATCTCATCTCGGATGACCAAAGGGGCCGTCCGTGCGCTGCTTGGTGAATGGAAATAATGGAAATCGAGATACTTGGAGCTGAATCGCTCGGCGTTCGTGGTCTTTCCTGCCTGGTCAAGACGGCGAACCGCCGGGTCTTGATAGATCCGGGTGTCGCTCTCGGTTACCAACGTCGCGACCTGCTTCTGCATCCCATTCAAGTTGCCGCCAGAGAAGAGGTGTGCCGGGCCATCGTAAATCACCTTGCAAACGTTACCGATGTGGTTATTTCTCATTTCCACGGCGATCACATGCCTCTCTGCCGGACGGATGGCATGCCGCCTACGGCGCAGAGAAGGTCACAACATCAGCGTTTCGTAATGACAATGTCTAGCTGGAAGCAGCAAAGGGGGGGCACCTCCTTGACAATCGGTTTCCGGGATGAAACAGGGCTCAGGAAAAACGTCGTTATCTTGACGTCGTTATGAACAGCAATTCTCATTATGACCTTTTTACCTCAACTGTGGAGCTATGTTAGTGCATC
>CAZNWT010000092.1:0-18176 GCA_964576795.1 uncultured Victivallales bacterium | reverse complement strand
CATGTCCGAAGCCCCTCCCGCAACTCGAAGATTTCCTAATTTGGAACCGCTGGTGTCCTCGGCAACGCCTTCCAACGAGCCGCCGCCGGAGTGAAACAGATCGAAGGCAGGGCAGCCAGTTCTGAGATCTGCCAGGCCCGCATCGTGCCCCTGTCAACTTGATCCACGCGTATATGTCGGATTTGAAACTCTTTACTCCTGTTGACAGCGACGACAATCTGACCGGAAGCGGCCTGCGGGGGAGCCTGAAAATACCAGGATACCGCCTTCCAATCGCTGGACGGACGCACTAGATTATAGTTATCGGAAACTACCGCCTTTCCGTCGGCATCGTCGTAAAGACTGGCTACCAGTGCGCTCACACTGGACTTGGTTTCGAGTTCCACCCGATAGCACACGCCCGTTGAGATCGTAATCACCTTTGTCGCCCAGGTCGACGCCATCCCCTGCACCACCGTAACCGGTTCATTCGATTCGTACATGCAAACCGTTTGCCCCGCCTGGACAACCGCCGCAGCCAGCATCATCGTCGCCAATGGTATCGTCTTGGTTATGTTCTTCATTTTTACTCCTAATTGATCGGACTCTCCTTGAGCCCATTGTTATTAAACACACAGAAAGCCTGGCCCCCTGCCCAAGCAGCTCTCTGGCTATCTGAGCTATCTTCTTGTCCTTCTCTATCCTCTACATCTATTCGTAATGTTGTCGACATTCTTCATCTAAATGACACAACACAAAACCAGTCAAATCAATTGTAGACACTGGAGACGTGCCCCCTCGAATCCCCAGGAAAAGCTGGATATCGCTTTCTTTGATTTAACCTGCTCCAAGTTAAATTAATTTAGCGGATTATTTAAGAATCAATAACTGTAAAGTTCAGTGCTTAAGTAGCGGAGGTGACTCAATGTCGATGGTCTACAAAAGTAGGAGATCTATTTTGGATTTCACCTGGAACAACCCGCTGCTACGGTGGAAACCAGATGGTTCTGGAAATGGATACATGTCCTAGCGTTGCCGGTGCAGAGTATTCATTCTTTACCTACGATTTCATGCGGCCCACATGGGACGATGAAACGAAAACGATGACAGCGATTCCCTACCGAATGCAGATTGAACACAGATTTGATAACGAAAGATAGTTCCGGGAGTAACCTTCATAAGGTGGAGAAAAGGATAAGATCGGATATTGAATAGGTCTTGCAGGATAGATGATAACCGTTTCCATCGGGGTCGGACCACAGGTTATCTATTGGATCGAACTGCCTAAGCAACCAGACTGACGATATGGTCGTGCTCTCCTGATTTAATCTTAAAGTTGCCGGGATGTTTCTTGAGCAGTTCCGAGAAGGTTTTGCATTCGTAATTTGATTCGTCAAACGTGGGATCAAGCCGCTTTATCACGGGCCTGATTGTGGCTTTGAGGACCCATTCGTCACCGGTTCTCTTCGAGATTTGCTTGATTGCTTTTGAAACCAATTCGACGGGATCTTTGATCTGTATCTCGTCTGATTCAGCATCTTCTTTCTCAGCGTCTTTAGATGTTTGGCCGTCAACCACAAGAGCGTCATAATACTTGAAGTCCGAGCAGCTGTTGGCCCAATGCTGGTTTGTCGATGATTTGCAGCCAATGCCGATCAAGTCCTTTCCGGCGGCCTTGATCTTCTGTGCAAGGGGGATAAAGTCGCTGTCGCCCCCTACGACAATAACTGAGGAAATATGTGGAAACCTCAATACATCCTCAATGGCGTCAAGAGATAGCTTTATGTCAGCTCCGTTTTTTGCTGATGCACCTGGAGGAAATATCTGTATCAGTTCGACAGCACATTTCAGTAAGGAGTGCCGATATCTTGCATACCACTGCCAGTTGCAATAGGCTTTGTTGATTGCCACATTTCCGTAAGACGTGGCAAAATCATAGAGCGCTTGCACATCAACCAGCAAATCATGCTGTTTGTGTTTGTTGCCGGTTGCCCCATAGCTGCCACTGCCGTTAGCTAAATCGTATAGACTGGCGTGAACGTTCTCAAAGTCCCAATAAATCGCGACCATTTCTTTTTTCATATACTCGCTCCTGTTTCCGGTGGCTGATACCGCAACTCATGATGTTGCACGGCTAAGTGTCGCGATCATCCGTAGCGGGCATCAATGCGATCCAACCGCCTTCAGAATGAAGCGATGATGCCATATAGCCAATGAATGTGCCATCACGATTTGTGCCATTCGTAAGAGAACCTGTGGTCGACCCTCAAGACCTCTGGCCAAGGCCTCGCCGGAACGTTACCTGAATATAAAGGGTTGATACCCCTCGTAGTAGTGGAAGCCGTTGTTCGCGGACTCCGGAATGGACATCATCAGTAACGCATGATTAAACAACTTGGAATAGTCGTAACGGAATACTCCGAAGGTTTACGTGACGCCGCTGGATGGCGGGGGGGCGCCTTTGAATGCACTCAGGGGAATGGTCATCTCAACGGTATAGCCATTGTCCATGTCATAAGGGTCATTATCGGTGCCATCAATGTAAAGCGGATCCGGTCGCCGAATAGACTACATTCCTCCCTGATGCCACTGATCTCGATTTGGTACTCGTCGTCAACCCATTGGGAGAGGTTGTTGAGCTTGCAGGCAGGGATGGTGGAGTAACGGCCATGCAGCCCCAAGTTGTCTTTGCCGTCCCTGCTGGGGTGTCCCATATAGGTTACCCCACATGTTGTCAGTAGACCGCCGAAAAATGTGTGCAGCCACCTGGAACTAGAGGCGTCATAGAATGCCGGATGAACCTCGCCATTAAGTGTCTGATAGACAAGGTTGATGCCCTTATAGCTGGCGCGCGAGATATCGAGACCACGATCCGGTAGCACTGTGAAAGTTAGTCAGGAGCCAATGTTGATGTCGATGGCGGCGGTTCCTTTTCCGCTTCCCTCGTTCAGCACATAGTGTCAGGTTCCCCAAGCTGGCTGACTCATCTTATATGTTTCAGCACCTGACCCCGTGTGTAGTCGCTGCCAAATACACTCATGTCGATATGCCTTCTTTATGCCCCGCTGCGCTAAGAGGGACTATCATCCACCCATCATCTCTGGAAATTAATATGGATAATAGAAGTGATCTGAAGATTCAGGAACCATCATGTAGAAGTCATGAATATGCTGGCTCTGCCCATCAAAACTAATTAGACCCTATCCGAAAAGGGGTTGAACCGAGGTGAGGCGAAAATATGAGAAAACAGACCGGAAACAAGGTCCCCCTTGTCCCTTTGTCGCGAGCTTTGTCCTGAGCTTTGTCGAAAAGGGGAACAGGTTTGAGAGAAGAATTGACAAAGCTTGCGACAAAGCTCGCGACAAAGATTAGGAGATTTGGAGATTTTGGTGCCTCCGACCTTTTCGGATAGGCTCTAATTAGGAGGTTTAAGGTGGAGTATTGCGGACATGAAGTGAAGAGACGAAAAATGCCACCAACGCGCGGCCCGGCCAAAAGCCGTGGTGGCTACACCTCGGAGTTGGGAATCCCGATTAGGAACCATCGGAGATGTGTGCCTACTTGATCGTTTTCCTGACGTATTCTTTTGGTTTGATTGAAACGACTCATCGCGTACGATACCTAATAGTCACAGAGATCACCTTGCGGTTCGGCAACCCTTTGAAGGAAAAATAACCATGGATTTTGTAATTAACGATTTGATGCAAAGCTGCGGCGTAAAGTTCGGCACTAGTGGTGCCCGTGGTCTCGCAGTCGAAATGACCGACAGGGTTTGTTACACCTACACGCGCGGCTTTCTCCAGTATCTCGAGCAAACTGGGGAGCTCACAAAGAACGGGGAGTCTGTCGCCATTGCGGGCGATCTTCGTCCTTCGACTGGACGTATCATGACTGCAGTTGCGCGGGCAGCATCGGACATGGGCTACGCCCCGGTGAATTGCGGTCGCATCCCCTCCCCCGCTGTTGCGCTTTATGGACTCAAGAATCATTGCCCGGCCATCATGGTTACAGGAAGCCATATCCCCGCTGACCGCAACGGCATCAAGTTCAACAAAGTCTCCGGTGAGATTCTTAAGTCCGATGAATCTGGCATCGTCTCGCAAGTCGTGACACTTCAGGAAGGGCTGGTTGACGCTGACGGGGCATTCGTCGATGCCGTGTTTGATATTCCGGCTGAAGACCCGACTGCCCGCGCCGACTATATCGCGCGCTTCCTCGACGCCTTTCCCAGCGACTGTCTAAGCGGCCAGAAAATCGGAATTTATCAGCACTCCGCGGTCGGCCGTGAAGATCTAGTCGAGATCTTCTCCGGTCTCGGTGCAGAGGTAATCCCGCTAGGCGCTTCGGATACCTTCATCCCCGTCGATACCGAAGCCATCCGCGAAGAGGATGTGGCGCTGGCCCGCCAGTGGTCGCAGGAACACAGGTTCGATACGATTCTCTCGACCGATGGCGATAGTGACCGCCCGTTAATCAGCGATGAAAAAGGCGAGTGGCTACGCGGGGATATTGCCGGCATTCTGGCCGCCCACTATCTCGGCGCCGATTCCGTGAGTACCCCGGTCAGCTGCAACAGCGCTCTTGAGCAAACGGGCTGGTTCAGCGATATTCGTCGAACAAAGATCGGATCCCCCTTTGTCGTGGCATCCATGATCGAAGCAGTCGAGACTGGCTGCCATGGCATAGTCGGCTACGAGGCCAACGGCGGTTTCCTAACCAACAGCGTCTTCCCTGTATTCGGCAGTGAGTTGAGCCCGCTGCCAACGCGCGATGCCGTATTGCCCGTGCTGAGCATCATCCTGCTTTCTATCAAGGAGGGAAAACCCATCTCCGGCCTACTGTCCGCCCTACCCCAACGCTTTACGGTCAGTGACCGCATTCAGGACTTTCCGACCGAGGAGAGCGCCAAGATCTTAGATCGCTTTGACGATCCCGCCGCAATCGAAGACGCCTTTGGTGAGGCATTCGGCAGGATTACAGTCATCGACCGCACTGACGGACTGCGCATCACCTTCGAATCTCAAGAAGTGCTCCACATGCGCCCCTCCGGCAATGCACCCGAGTTTCGCTGCTACAACGAAGCCGCAACCCAGTCACGTGCACTCGAAATACAGCAGACCGCAATGGCAATTCTGTTGCGACTGAAGGGGTAGGCAGTCAATTCGCTGCGCTGTGATTGAAATATATAGCCCCAGATTGCATCTAGGCTCCCGCCCGCCGGGCGGAATTACACCATACAATGGCACACTATAACGCACGACACAGTCACGCACTACAACGCCTTAAATACCCAGATTTGAGAGCATGGTGCAAATGGAGTTTGTGACCTCAACGAGCTTGGGGTGCTCAATTTCCATGTCCTCTACAGAAGCGGAGAAGCCATCAATTGCCAGTTGCAACAGGTGGGGATTCGTTTGTTCGCGCATCGCTTCGTGTGTGGCAGCTCCTGCGAACCCGGCAATGCTCTCAGCTTGATCATCATGCGTCTTTTCAAGCACGCTCATTTCTTCTCGCAACAATGCGAGCAACCTAGCCAACTCAACACGCGACGAATCACTGAGGCCTGAAGCCTGCTCAATTTTTGATTCAATCCGTTCTATCAACGCCTTGTTCATAATCCGCCTCCCTCTGCTCACAATTGCATTCGCTCCCCTTGTGAAATTACAGTATAACCCATGCTTATTATTTGCAAGCGGATGTCACCACGAGCATTCTGCGTTATTAAGGGGTTGAACCGCGGATATCACAGAGCGGCAAAGCCGCAACCAAAGAAAAATGAGAAGAGAGATTTGACAGAATTATTGTCAGCAGAATGATTGCATAAATAGGGAGTATATAACAGTTCTGCTGTCAATGATTATGACATCTCAAAGGAGCAAGACCATAATGCCAACCGACAACCCTCTACTTCAATATCAAGCATTACCACGCTTTGATTGCATTCTGCCGGAGCATGCTCAACCGGCCATCGAAACAATTCTGGCTTATGCCGAACCCTCGCTGGCTAAAATTGAACAGTCTGTTACCCCCACATGGAAGGGGGCTATCCTGCCCCTGCGTAAACTGCTTGAACCTCTTGATTTTGCTTGGGGGGTGATCACGCATCTTCACAGTGTGATGAACACAACCGAGTGGCGGACGGCACATGATGCTCTACAACCCAGCGTCATTGCATTTTCGCTTCGCGTCAACCAAAGCGACTCCATTTACAAAGCCTTGAAAACGCTGCGTTCCGGGACCGCATGGTCAACGCTTGATGAAACGCAACAACGCATTGTTGCCGCATCCCTACTCGATGCGGAGCTTGCAGGCGTAGGACTCCCCAACGAAAAGCGCGAGCGCTTCAACACCATCAAGCGTGAACTTGCTCTGACTTCAACGCAATTCAGCAACAACGTTCTGGATGCAACCAAAGCCTTCGCACTGAATCTGCAAACACAAGCCGATATTGCGGGTTTGCCAAAATCGCTATTGGCCGCCGCATCTGAGGCGGCAAAGCTGGCAGGAAGCGAAACAAGCACCGCGGAAATCGGACCTTGGGTCATCACATTGGAAGCTCCTCTTTTCGTGCCGTTCATGCAATACAGCACCCAACGCGATCATCGCGAAACGCTCTATCGCGCATTTGTTACGCGAGCCTCTTCCGGGGACGGGGACAACACACCACTCATCGACACCACATTGAAGTTGCGGCGGGAGATGGCTGAGATTCTGGGCTATACGACCTATGCCGAGGTGAGCCTGGCACAGAAAATGGCAGACAGCCCGAGTGCTGTAGACGCCATGATAGAACGCCTCCACAGCGTTGCAGCTCCAGCCGCCCAGCGCGAGCTTGAGGAGCTGCGACGCTACGCCGCACAGCATGGCGAGACAAAGACACTGATGAATTGGGATGTGGCCTTCTGGTCCGATCATATGCGAGAAACCCTATTCGAATTTACGGACGAGGATCTCCGCCCCTATTTCCAATTCCCTCGCGTGCTTGAGGGGCTTTTTGACCTCGCCCATAACCTCTTTGGAATCACCATTGCGCCTCCCGAGAGTGAAATACCCGTATGGCATGAAGATGTGCGCCCCTTTACCATCAAAGATGCATCTGGCGCAGATATGGCCACTTTCTATCTTGATCCCTACTCACGCCCAGCCACGAAACGTGGCGGTGCGTGGATGAATGCACTTCGCCCTCGCCAACAAACCCCGGATGGAAAGATCACCCTTCCGGTGGCCACCATGGTCTGCAACCAAACGCGCCCCTCCAATGACAAACCGTCACTCATGACATTCAATGAAGTCACCACACTGTTTCATGAATTCGGACATACGCTACAGCACCTACTCACCACCGTTAACGAACCGGAGGCGGCAGGAATCCACAACGTCGAATGGGATGCCGTTGAACTCCCCAGTCAGTTTATGGAAAACTGGTGCTACCATCGCCCCACCCTGATCCGCATGAGTGAGCATATCGACACGGGCGAACCTCTACCTGAGGCACTCTACCAAAAACTATACCGGGCCCGCACTTTTCTTGCCGGATCGTCCACCATGCGCCAACTCCTATTTGCTGCTCTAGATCTGGAACTACATCATCGCTACAGAGCGGACGGCACGTTGACTCCAGATGACGTCAAACGCTGTATCGGCAGCAAATTCAGTCTGATGCCATTTATTGAGCAGGATCGCTTTCTCTGTGGGTTCAGCCATATCTTCGCCGGGGGCTATGCGGCGGGCTACTACAGCTACAAGTGGGCAGAAGTGCTTTCGGCAGATGCTTTCGGGGCGTTTGTCGAAGCAGGACTGAATGATAACGATGCCATCATTCAAACGGGACAACGTTTCCGTGACACCATACTTGCCGCAGGAGGGAGCCTGCATCCCATGGACGTATTCAAATCCTTCCGAGGTCGTGAACCCGATCCAAACACCCTGCTACGACACCAAGGGCTGCTGGAGAAGGAAGGCTGAAGGTTGAAAGCCGGGGTCGGAGCGTAATCCCTACATCTTGACATTTGTCACGACGTTCTTTTCTTGTCATCCTGAGCGAAGTCGAAGGATCTCATGGGCAACTGGTGACGACAGGCAGGAGATCCCTCGACAAGCTCGGGATGACGCACCCACTACATATTGTACATGGTACAGCTAAAGAGATACCCCATTTGCCTAATATTCGCGCCACCCACAGTTTTTCTTGAACAGCCTCAAATTTCAGCTTTATTTATCGCCTCAGAACCCGGAACCCTCAACCCGGAACTTTCAGACCGCGCGTCTTATCAAGCGGGGTTGGCTTTTTTGAATGTCTGGATGACTTTGAGGAACTGAGCGCCGTAGCTCTCGAGTTTGGTTTCGCCGACGCCGGAAACACCAAGGAACTCGACCTCTGTGGTCGGAAAAGTACGGGCCATCTCGTGGAGCGTCCTGTCGGAGAAAACGACGTAAGGCGGAACGCCCTGATGCGATGCAATCGCCTTGCGCAGCACGCGTAGTTGCTCGAAGAGAGGTTCGTCGTAAGCACCGTCCGAGGTCTTCTTTTCACGCCGATTACCCCGCTTGCTTTTCGCGGTTTTGCGCGGCTTTATGATGTGCACCTCCCGTTTCTCAAACAGGACCTCGCGGGCTTTAGGCAGAAGCTTCAGTGTGGGATACTCCCCATCACTCTGACCGATCAGGCGCTTGGCAAGCAAGTTGTCCATAATCAAGCGCCAGTGGTGCCGGTCTTTATCCTTTCCAATTCCAAAGGTCTTGATCTTGTCGTGTCCGAGCTGCTTGATGCGGTCGGACTCGTCGCCGATGACGATGGAGATGATATGGTTGATCCCGAAACGCTCGCCGGTGCGACCAATGGCAGACATGCAAATTTGGGCATCGCGCGTCGCCTCAATGCTCTCGACCTCGCCAGAACAGATATCGCAACACGGCCCCGTGGGCCCCGTGTTCCGAATTCCAAGTTCCGAGTTCAGGGTTGGAGTCTGGGGAGGATACTCCTCGCCGAAGTAGTTTAGGAGCTGTTTGCGACGGCAGGCGTGGACGGTGGCGTAGTGGACCATATCGTTCAGACATTTGATAGCGTGTTTCTTCTCGGTGACATCGGTGATTTTGTCGATGAAGAAACGGATTTTGGAAATATCGCCATAGCCAAACAGGAGTTGACAAAAGGCGGGGTCACCATCACGACCAGATCGGCCGGTCTCCTGATAGTAGCTTTCCATGTTCTTGGGAAGGTCACCATGCAGCACATAGCGGACATTGGATTTATCGATGCCCATTCCGAAGGCAACGGTGGCGACGATCACGTCAACTTCGTCTCTGTTGAAAGCTTCCTGATTCTTGACCCGCGTGGCATCATCGAGCCCGGCATGATAAGGCAAGGCTCGGATTCCATGCTTTGCCAGCATGGTGGCTGTTTGCTCGACGCTCTTACGGGTCGTGCGGTAGATAATGCCAGCGGATCCGGCGTGGGAGCCCACAAAGCGCAGGATCTGTGCACTCACGTTCTGCTTAGGGACGACCTTGTAAAACAAGTTTGGGCGGTTAAAGGATGCGCGAACCATGTGCGGTGAACGAAGACCAAGCTTGGCAACGATGTCTTCCTGCACGCGATGGGTAGCCGTCGCCGTAAAGGCCGCCACAGGGATGTCTGGAAAAGCCTGAACGATGGTCGATAAATTCAGATAGTCAGGGCGGAAATCATGCCCCCACTCAGAAATACAGTGCGCTTCGTCGATGGCAACGAAAGAGAGCTTCACGCGTTTGAGCGCGGCGATGAACTCCGGCATAGCAAAACGCTCCGGAGAGACATAGATCAGGTCCAGGTCGCCAGCAGCGAGCTGAGACTCCACTGCACGCTTCGTAGATACGGAGAGGGAGCTATTGAGAAATGATGCCCTGAGCCCGGTGGCAATCGCGGCATCCACCTGGTCTTTCATAAGCGAAATCAGAGGGCTGATAACGATGCATGTTCCATCCATAACATGAGCAGGGAGCTGATAGCAGAGGGACTTGCCTCCCCCTGTGGGCATGACCACGAAGCAATCCTTCCGCGCGAGAATCGCCCGTACAATCTCTTCCTGATCGGCGCGGTAGGAGTCAAATCCAAAGACGTTCTGAAGCACGTCGGAGAGGGTCAACTCTGTATCTAAAGTCTTATCGGTATGCATCGGCGGGAGTATGCCGCATTGTCCGCAAAACGGCAAACCAGAAATGGCTAGAGGGGGAGAGGAAAAAGCTGTAATTGGGAAAGCTGAAAGCTGTAATTGAGAGAGGGGGGGGATGTGGGAGGTGGGAGCTGCCCACGGTCAAATTTCAGGTCTGCCCCACCCTCGGCGTCGTACCTCCGCCGGAATATATAAGGATGAAACTTGGGAATGAACATCGAAGTTGGGAGTTCTCTTTTTGTTCGATGTTGGACGTTCAAAACCCACGAACCACAGCAAAGAGACGGGCTCAATTGAGTATCAATCGTTGTCCAGTGTGTTTTTGAGTGCCTGTGCTTCACTCTTATCAATGATTCCATCTTGGTTAACGTCGTATTCAGCTTCAAGTGCTGTATCCACCTTGGCTTTGCCGTGGGTGTTAATCAGGCGCAACCGGTCTCTAAGCAGTTCCTGTGCTTCGGAGCCATCAATCCATCCGTCAGCATTGGCATCGTAGTTTTTCTCAACCAATGTGTTCACCTTGGATCTTCTCTTAATCCAAAAGGCGCTTCTTTCAGCAGCCGTAATTTTGTCATCAGAATTTTTGTCTATAACATGCAAATTGTACCTGCGACGTTCGGCGACGCTCACAACCCCATTTCCATCCTTGTCGGCTTGGACTTCCCATTTGTGATCAACTACTGCTCGTTTTGTATTCTGGTTGTTTTTGATCGCTGCTTTATGGGCTTCCTTAGGCTGGACAATGCCATCGTTGTTTTCGTCAGCCTTTGCTTCCCATTTTGTGTTTACTACTGCTCGTTTTGTATTCTGGTTGTTTTTGATCGCTGCTTTACGGGCTTCCTTAGGCTGGACAATGCCGTCTCTGTTTTTGTCAGCCCTTACTTTACTTTTTGTGTTTACTTGTGCCCTCGCTTTTTTATGAGCACGAACAGGTGTTGAAAAACTGTCGTTGATTGTTATTGAAACTATTGCTACTGCAATTAAAGTTGTCATTGTTTGTTTAGTATTCAGCATGTCATTCTCCTTTGTTCGTTCTATCCCTCACACATACTAATAACGCAATCCAATCCTTCTTTATTGTATTAGCATAAGTTGCTGTTGTTGTGAAGCGACGAAATTGAATTTGAAATCTTTGCTACCGCGTTGTTTACCCTCCCCAATGGACGTAGTCCTTTAGGTGGGTTCACTTTCTTTCCGAACCCTTCGACCTCGGAATGCGGAACCCGTTAGAGGTATTGCCATATGGCACAAACACAGGCGGGCAAGCTCATAATGTCTAACTCCATTTCAGCTTTCAGCTTTCCAATTTATGCTTTATTTATTGCCTCAGGGTGCCTTTGGGTCTAGTGTCCGCTCCTTTGTCAACTCCGCTCTTAAGAGATCCCATATGATTGCTACATCCAAAATTTGCATGCGCTTCGGTAAGACGGCGCTCTTTGAAGACGTTTCGGTGAAGTTTGTGCCGGGAAACCGGTATGGGCTCATTGGAGCCAACGGCTCTGGAAAGAGCACGTTTATGAAAATTCTGACCGACCAGCAGGATCAGAGCGAGGGCGAGGTCTCCATCGGAGAGGGCTGTACACTCGGGTATCTCCGTCAGGACCATACGGCATTCGATGCACACACGATCATCGACACGGTCTATATGGGAAACCCCGCACTGTGGAAGCTGCACTGTGAGCGCGAGCATCTCTACTCGACCGACGAACTGACCGATGCTGAGCACGAACGCTGTGGGCATGTTGAAGAGGAGTTCGGCGATGCTGGCGGCTACACGATGGAAGCCGAAGCGGCAACCCTGCTGGCAGGTCTGGGGCTGAGTGATGATCTGTTTGACTGCAATATGACCTCCCTGCAGGGCGGGTTCAAATTGCGGGTTCTTCTGGCACAGGTTCTATTCGGAAAGCCTGACATTCTGCTACTTGATGAGCCCACCAACCACTTGGATATGGAGTCAATTGAATGGTTGGTCGATTTGCTCAAGCGCTACGAGGGCACGCTTGTGACCATCTCTCATGACCGCTTCTTCCTGAATCAGGTCTGTACGCACATCGCCGATCTTGATTACCACGAGATCCGAATGTTCACCGGAAACTACGATGACTTCACAATCGCTAGTCTTGAAGCACGCGAGCTCCAGGAAAAAGCGAACAAAAAGGTCGAGAAACAGGCGCAGGACCTGAGGGCGTTCATCTCCCGATTCAGTTCGAATGCATCGAAAGCCAAGCAGGCCACCTCACGCAAGAAAACGCTGGATAAGCTGGAGGTCCGTAAGTTCAAGGCCAGTAGTCGGGTCTCTCCCTATATACGGTTCACGCCCAAGCAGCGTCTAGGTAACAAAGTCATCGAAGCCACAGGAATATCCAAGGCGTATGATCGCACGATCTTTAAGAATTTTTCCTGCACGATCGGTCCTGAGGAGCGCGTGGCGATCATTGGCAAAAATGGCATTGGAAAAACGACGCTATTAAACATTCTCTGTGGTCAGGCGGATGGAGACAGCGGTTCGGTCACGTTCGGTGACACTGTGAATATCGGCATATTTCCACAGGATGCCTCAGGATTGCTAGATGACGGTTCGACCGCCTTGGACTGGCTCAACCGTTTTGCGGGAAACGAGAGCACAGAAGCCGAGTTGCGGTCCTTCATGGGCAAGATGCTTTTCACCGGCGAGGCTTCGATGAAAAAGGTTGGCGTTTTGAGCGGTGGCGAGAGAGCCCGTCTGATCTTATCGAAAATGACGATGGAAGGGGGAAATGTACTGGCGCTTGATGAACCCACCAATCATCTCGATCTAGAGGCAATTGAAGCGCTCAACTTCGGCCTATCGCTGTTTCCTAACACCCTTATCTTCGTTTCGCATGACCACCGCTTTATTGCCACGCTGGCAACGCGCATATTCGACGTCACCGAAACGGGTGTGATTGACTACTTAGGCACACTCGACGAATACGAAGCCCAGCGGCAGTAGGATGGACCTAATTCGAGGAGAAGCCGAGAAGTGACTTGAATTGCTTTAAGAAAGGGTCTTTTTTAAGTGCAGCAATCAGTAATCAGAGGATTTAGACATGGCGAAAGCGTCGAACTCTACAACCTCGCGATCGACCCATCCGAAAAGCATAACCTGGCCGCGGAGAAGCCGGAACGGGTTAAGGCCATGCAGTCTGGATATGGCATCTAGGAAGGCAGCGTCAGAGATAGCTTTGAAGGCAAGGAGTACGGGCGCGCATCCTACGACCGCATGACGCAGAAATGACCGGAGAAAAAAGCCAAGCGAAAGACAAGCATATGACACATCCCAATATTGTCTTCATACTCCTCGACGACCTTGGGAAGGAGTGGATCAGCTGCTATGGGGCGAAGGATGTCGACACGCCCAACATCGACAAGCTGGCTAACGGAGGCATGCGCTTTAACAATGTCTACAGCATGCCCCAGTGCACGCCGTCCCGCATGTGCCTGCTGACGGGGCAATACCCCTATCGCAACGGATGGGTCAATCACTGGGATGTTCCCCGCTGGGGCAGCGCGCGCTACGACGTCGATGCCTATGCGTGCAACCTCGGGTTGATGATGCGCAAGGCCGGTTATGCAACAGCTATCGCCGGCAAGTGGCAACTCAACGACTTCCGCGTCGAGCCCAGTGCCTTGGATCGGGCTGGTTTCGATGACTGGTGCATGTGGACGGGGGGCGAAGGCAACAACCCACCAAGCAACAAACGCTACTGGAATCCCTACATTGTGACAAAAAACAAACCGGCACAGACGTATCCCGAAGCATTTGGGCCGGATATGTTCTCCGACTTCGTCATCGACTTTGCACGCTGCCATAAGGATGAAAAGAAGCCCTTCTTCATCTACTACCCCATGGTACTGACCCACACCCCTTTCACTACCACACCCCATGAACCCGACGCCGAGACTAACGTAGGCAAGCATAAGGCCATGGTGCGATACACGGACTTCCTGCTTGGCCGCCTGGTCGAGGCCTTGGATGCGATGAAGATCCGTGAAGACACCTTGCTAATCTTCACTTCAGACAATGGGACGTGCGGCGATTTGGTTGGGCATATTGGAGAGCGAGCCATACCCGGCGGCAAGGCAAAGACTATAGAACCTGGCGTGAACATCCCGTTCATAGCTAGCTGGCCCGGCTCGATCCCAGCGGGAGGCATCAGCGAAGCACTGGTTGATTTCACCGACATGATCCCCACCTTTGCCGATATTGCCAGACAAACTGTCCCCGGTGAGGACAAGGTCGACGGCTCCTCCATCGCGCCCTATCTGCGCGGCGATGTGGATCATGTTGATCGCGACTGGATCATGGCCATGGGAGGACAGAACAACGCCAAGGTCAGTGATCGCGGCGTGGAGAACGAGTGGTACTTCCGTGACCGTGTCCTACGCGATGAACGCTACAAACTCTATATCGGCACCGATCGCTCGCCACAGAAGTTCGTCGATCTGCAAGCCGATCCCGACGAGCAGACAGACATCACCGGCAGCGAGACTGACACCGCGCTCGCATCGCGACAAAAGTTCGAAGCATTGATTCCACACTGGCCGGAGCGCGATGCCGATCCGCGCGGGACCCCACAACTCCCGCAGGCCTGGGACACCCCAGTCACCGTCAAAACCCTTGTATGGAAAAAGGGATCCCCCGAATAGAATTCAAAACAAAAAGGATGAAACCATGACCACACCAAACATCGTATTTTTCTTCGCTGACGACCAGCGGTTCGACACCATTCACGCCTTGGGCAATAGTGCCATCAAAACGCCCAACATCGACAAGCTGGTGGCGCGCGGCACCACGTTCACCCATGCTCACATTCCCAGCGGAACCTCCGGTGCCGTCTGCATGCCCAGCCGTGCCATGCTGCACTCGGGACGTAGCTTGTTTCACATCGAGCGCGTGGGCCAGAGCATCCCACAAGCGCACACCACCCTCGGAGAGGCGCTGCAGGCCAACGGCTACCACACCTTTGGAACCGGCAAGTGGCACAACGGAGAGGAATCGTTCAATCGCAGCTTCAGCTCTGGCGCCGAGATCATGTTTGGCGGCATGGCGGACCACTGGAATGTGCCAGTCTACCACTATGACCCAAGCGGCAAATACAACACAACGATTCCGCTCTGCACAGACCCATTCAAAGGCAAACAGATCCAGCAGCGCAGCGCCGACCACATCAATTCTGGCATTCACTCCAGCGAGATGGTCTGTAGCGCCGGCATCGAGTTCATCCAGCAACAGGATAACACGCAGCCGTTCTTCGCCTACATCGCATTCCTAGCCCCGCACGACCCGCGCATTATGCCTGAGAAATTCCATAGCATGTATGATCCGGCTAACATCGAACTGCCGCCAAACTTTGCCGGTGGGCATCCCTTTGACAACGGAGGCCTGCACATCCGCGATGAGGAGCTGGCTGCGTTTCCCCGTACCCCCGAAGAAACGCGTGAGCACATTGCCGAATACTATGCCATGATCTCACACCTCGACCACGAACTGGGGCGTGTGGTGCAGGCGCTTGAAGCAAAAGGCATGTTGGACAACACGATCATCGTCTTCGCCGGTGACAATGGTCTCGCGGTCGGCCAGCATGGCCTCTTCGGCAAGCAGAATTGCTACGAGCACAGTGTGCGGGTGCCGCTGATCTTTGCCGGCCCCGGAGTTCCGGAGGACAACAAGACAGATGCCTATGCCTACCTCTTTGATATCTACCCTACGCTCTGCAAGCTGACGCAGACACCGGTACCTGAAAGTGTTGAGGGCCAGGACCTGACCGCCTGCATGCAGGATAGCGAAGCACCGCTACGCGACACGCTCTACTTTGCTTACACAGACTGTCAGCGAGCAGTGAAGGATCGTGACTACAAGTTGATCGAATATGCGGTTGCCAATCGCGAACGCCAGACCCAGCTCTTCGATCTCAAGAACGACCCATGGGAACTGACCAATCTGGCCACCAACCCCGACTATGCCGACACGGTTGCCAAGCTACGCAAAGAACTCGTGCGACTACGCGATGCGTGGGACGACCAGCAGCACGAGATGGGCAAAACCTTCTGGGAACGGTACTAGGCGCAACAAAAAAACGGCTCTTCTGAAGCGTCTGCGGGTAAATTGTGAGTTTTTTCGCAATCATGATCGACGAAGCGGGTGGACGAAGCGTAACCGACTAAGACAAAGATTACGCTAAAGACGAGGGATGCAAGATGGCTTCGCCAACACTTAAAACGATCGCGTTGGACCCATAGGCACTGCTATTCGGGGCGAGGGCACCCCAACTCCATTTTTGCAGGACTTCGCTTGATGCAGTAATGGAGGTGGCCCGCCCTCGGGCAGCAGATTGCAGAGAGTGGCACCCCCACCTTTTAGCTCGGTTTAAGCTAAGCAAGAGGGTTTAGGACTCAATATCCAATATTCAACAAGAAATATCCAACCGAGTTTGGGGCAATAGGCGGGGCTTAACACCTCCAGCCCATTACCCCCACCGACTACCGAGTACGCCCACCGGGCACAATACGCCGCAGGAACGATATCAGGTTGTAGCGGGTGGTTTGATAGAAGGTTTTGATTGCCGAGTCACCCCAAACTCTGTCGGAGAGATCCCGATGTACAATGAACATGGCGTCACCAAAATCCCAGAAGGCTATGGTCTTTCCCTTGGGTTTAAGACGCAGCAGGTCATCTATGTTGCGAAGGTTGGCAACATGGAGCAACAGATAGTCTGCCTGGGTAGCCTGGATATCTTCATAGAGCTTCTCGGTTAGCCCGTCAAAATGAAGATAGGTCGATGACGTCAGCCAGAATATTTGTCCCGTAGGGATATCAGGGTAGTGCTGGTTCACGTAGGTGATCACATCGGCAGAAATCGAGCTGATCAGCACATCTTTATCGCGTTTCCGCTTTCGGATATCCGCAATAATCTCATCAACCAAAGCCTCATCCAGACAGGGATCACCTTGCGATTTGATTTCAATGTTGAGCTTCTTCTTTTTCAGTAACCCCATGACATCGTCATACGCGGCAATCTCCCCTTCTGATATTTCAGAGAGCCCGGCAAACTCTGTGTCGCCAATTGTCCTCAAGCTACCGAAAATCCGGAGCAAACGCTTGTCATGAAACACAACAATTTTTCTGTCACGAGAATATTGGACATCAAATTCAATGAATGCATATTGCTTTGCATCCTCTGCTGCCTTCAACGCCTCAGTCGAGTTCTCTAAATACAGTGCCGAGGCACCACGATGTGCCCCTGCCGTACACCTGTAACCGTAGTGGGTTTTCGACCCAATTTTTTCCTGTTCGAGAACCTGATCTAAACTGATCGTATAGGGAGGGGTAACGCATCCTGACCCCAGAATGGCTATCAGAACCGCACACGAAACCCATGCACATTGTCGAATCATCCCCCGCATCACTCACCCCTTCACATCATATCCAATTTTCTTAAAAAAAAGTTAAAAATACCCAATTGACGTAAACCATCCAAAACGACAATATGCGTGCCTCATGAAAAAAGGACTATTCATTCTATTTCTAGCGGCATCCGCGCTTCTACTGCCAACCTTTGGCTGCGCCACTCTTGACGACAATAGCAGTACAGCCGCAGTAAGGCTTGCAGAAGATGGTCGCATCTATGTCGGCAAAACCTACACAGGCCTAACAAAGCTCGTTGCTAAACTCCAGTCAGACGGTATCAAACCCTCGGTTCGGATTATAGTAGAGATTCCACAAAACACATCACCAAATGCCATCAACGCCATCAGTCGTGAATTGGTAAGCAATGGCTATCGACGCATTCTGTTCAACAAACCTCGCAGAGCAACGGCCCAAAAGGGCGTTGACCCCCTCACTGGGCATTAGGAAGACGATCAGGAGAGCTTCTTTCGATGCGGTTCTGATACAGGGTGCAAACTTACAGGCGTTTGACGTCGTGATTGATCGGCGGCAATTTCAACGTCCAACATCGAACACTCAACCTGGTCCCGTCCTGATATAGGTTGTCACTTTGTCACGAGAAAGGAACGCGAGATGGC
>CAZNWT010000091.1:0-18765 GCA_964576795.1 uncultured Victivallales bacterium | reverse complement strand
GCCGCGTCCCACGCCCCTCAGCAGAGGGAAGCGAAGTTCAAAATGAGAATCGCTGACCATCCCGGAATCGAAAGACAAGACAAAACATACCGCATTAGTGTATGACGGGATGGCGATAAATATGTAATAAAGGGTTCATCGGCAACAACGCCCCTTTAACCATCCACGAGAAAAGAGATTATATGGCACTCAATTTAGATTATTCCACCCTCAGCGGTCAGGAGTCGATGCTTCGTGACACCGTCAGATGCCGTGCGTTTCGTCGCGCCATCGCCGAAGCCGTAACACCGGGATGCACGGTGCTGGACGTAGGTGCCGGCAGCGGGTTGCTCAGCATGTTTGCCGCGCAAGCCGGTGCTAAAGTGGTTTACGCCATTGAGATAACCGACATTGCTAAGGTTGCGAAAGCAATTGTGGCAAAGAATGGCTTTAGCAACCGGATCCAAATTCTACAGGGTGACATAGCAGAGGTCGAAATCCCAGAGAAGGTGGACATTATCGTATCCGAATGGCTTGGCAGCTACGGTGTGGATGAGAACTTACTGCCTGTTGTGATTCAGGCCAGAGACCGTTGGTTGAAACCTGGTGGAAAGATGATCCCCACGTCCGTAGCGGCCTGGATGGCTCCCGCCTTTGATGAAAAGCTTCAGCAGGAGATCGACTTCTGGCGCAGCGATCCTTACGACATTGATCTTGATTTAATCAGCAAGGCCAGAGCCCGGCATATGGACTGTTTCTGTAACCATGTAAAGCAGAAGCATCTTCTTAGTGCACCACAGTTGATGTGGGATATCGACTGTCTCAACTGTTCACTTGAAGAAGCGAACAATCCTTTCCACACCCAGCTGGATTTTGTTGCCAACCAGGATGGTGAGATCAACACACTCGCAGCTTGGTTTCACGCACATTTAACCAAAGATGTCGTTCTGGCTAACGGCCCCGGGAATCCTGATACTCACTGGGGACGCCAAGTCTTCCCGATGGGGAAAGCGGTATCCATGAAATGCGGAGAACGGTTGGGCGTAGATTTTACCCATGAACCGTGCGGTAAAGGACACTCGCGGGCAAACTGGACAATTGAGACCGGAGCGTACCGCTTTCAATCCGAGGGTGATACGGTTCTGGTCTGAAACTTCACCGTTTTGCTCGTTTGTTTTGAACGTCCAACAACCATTGGGAATCCCGATGAGGGACTGTCGGGACGAAGGGAGAATTCCACACTTCGATGTTCGATGTTTATTCACAAGATTCACAACCGTAGCCTCGCGCGCCAGCGTGTGGATTCGCAGATCTCCAGTACGCACATATCTCCGAGATGTGCCACGACAGGGGCACTGAAATGCATGCGCCTCGGAGATATGAGCCTACTTGTCGTGAGTCAAGTTTCTAACAGTATAACACAACGCCGTGGGTTCAGCTGATTCGAAACACGATTACCGCGCGCGCTGCTGATTGCCCCGACGTTGGCTGCTCTGCGAGTTTGCGCGAGGGGAACGAGGACCGCGAGATTGGCTGTTCTGCGCGTTTGTGCGAGAAGGACGCGGCCCACGAGGTTGTGGTGGAGGTTTGGGCGCTTCTGTAAGATGACTGCCCTCATAAGGGTGGTCTGAAACTAACGGAATACTTCGCTTGATCAGCTTCTGGATATCACGCAAGCGCGATTGCTCGTCTCGATCACAGAATGAAATTGCTTTTCCACGGTGTCCCGCACGTCCTGTTCGCCCGATGCGATGCACATAGGTTTCGGGTTCATGGGGGAGTTCGAAGTTGATGACGTGCGTGATAGAGTCAATGTCGATACCGCGAGCAGCAATGTCACTGGCAACCAGGACTCTTGCTTCTCCAGCCTTAAAGGCATTAAGCGCGCGCGTGCGTGCATTCTGGGATTTGTTACCATGAATGGCTTCTGCGGTGACCTTGTCTTTCTTCAACCGTTTGGCCACACGGTCTGCACCATGCTTGGTTCGTGTAAAGATGAGGGTACGCTCCATCTCCGGGTTTTGGAAGAGATGGCGCAATAAATCCATTTTGCGTGTGCGCCCCACCATATAGAGGGTCTGCTCAACGGTTTCTGCTGTGGTGGCTTTGGGCGTAACACTCACACGGATGGGATCGGTAAGCAGTGAGTTTGCAAGTGTCTTTATGGAGTCTGGCACAGTTGCTGAAAAGAAGTAGGTTTGCCGTTGCTTAGGCAATTTGGCGATGATTTTCCGAACATCGTGAATGAATCCCATGTCAAGCATGCGGTCTGCTTCATCCAGCACGAAGTATTCAATGCCACTGAGATCGATGATTTTCTGATTCATCAAGTCCAGCAATCGCCCCGGACATGCTACAAGCACATCAACGCCACGTCGGAGAGCATTCTCCTGCTTACCCTGACCTACACCTCCATAGATAACGGTATGCGTCAGGCTAAGATATGCGCCATACGTTGCGGCACTCTCACCAATCTGAGCAGCCAGCTCGCGGGTAGGGGTGACGATGAGCGCTCGAATGCGACGACGGTTTCCAAGTAATGGCTTTTGATCAAGGTGCTGCAATATGGGCAGCACAAAAGCAGCGGTCTTTCCGGTGCCTGTCTGCGCGCAGCCAAACACATCGCGTCCCTTGAGGGCAGGAGGAATGGCCTTTTCCTGAATGGGCGTGGGCATGGTGTAACCTTCATCGCCAACCGCTCTCAGAAGGGTGTCTGTGAGCCCGAGCTGGGCAAAGTTTAATTTTGATACGGGGGTATTTAACATTGTTATTTCCAAATTAAGTGAACCGTTAAGACAACGCCTGCTATGCAATGCAAACAGATGCGTGTCGCAATAGACTGTGTGCCACGGCAAGAAATGGCATGGGCACACCAGTGGGTTGCAGAGAGATACAGAAACAGAATGAATGCTGTATGCCTAGGCAGCGTGCGCGGTCCGTTTAATAGCACGCCGCGCCCCACGGAACTCTTGATAACCGTGGGAAAGGAGGCGGACAATAGAGCGCCCGCCCCTGCACGTCAACATATATCGGGCAGTATGATTATGGCGGCACCATCTCACTTCTGCGGGGATTCCTCCTAATCGTAATCCTAATCCTAATCGGCTAATCGGTCTAACCGTGTGCCGTAGTCTCCTTTTCACAGTAGGTGGCACAAAAGATCCCTCGACTTCGCTCGGGATGACAGTTTCCTGAGGGCTCTTGTCATGTCGAGCGAAGTCGAGGCATCTCCAGCCTTCGCATTTCAGCTTTCCCCATTTACCCCCGCCCCACCCACGCTTCAATGTCCTCATCCAGATAGAGGTCCTCCAATGCACTGGCAGCCCATGCCTCCTTGACACTGAGGCGACGCAGCAAACGCACGGCAAGAACCTGCACGGCGGGAATCTCGCTCCATATACTCTCGGTCAGAAAGCGCCAGCGTGTCGGATTAAATTGTCGCGGATTATCAAGCTGTGACCGGCACGCGTCGCAAAGAAAAAGTGCAACATCAGCCGTGGGTTCCGGAAGTTCGGGCGGCACCTCAAAAACGGAAAGAGGCACTCCACTCGTGTCGCACAGCTCGCAATGTGAACGGGACCGACGGGCAAGCTCCTTACCCAACATGTTCACCATCGCCTGGCGTTCGCGGTGCTCATCATATCCCTTGGCCATTCGCCCCCCCTAATTTACGGCATTTCGGTTTCCGGCGGGCTACAACCTTCCGCATTCGTATTTCCAGTTTCAGATTCATTTTGCCCCCCCCCGCTGGCGCAGAACTTCGAACATGGCTATGGCGCCCGCCACACCCGCATTCAGAGAACTCACATTGCCGAACATGGGGAGCTTGACGAGATAGTCGCAGTTCTCACGAACCAGACGCCGCATGCCCTTTCCTTCGCTGCCGACAACAATTCCGAGAGGACCTGTCAGATCTGTGTCTGAAATCAGGGTCGCACCTTCAACGGCTTCCAGCCCGGCAAACCATACTCCGCGATCCTTTAGTAGCTTCATGCAGCGCACCAAGTTTGGAACTTTGGAAACAATCATATGTTCTGCGGCTCCTGCTGAGGCACGGACAACCGCAGGCGTAATCCCAACGGCACGATGTTCGGGAATAACAACGCCGGTGACCCCTGCTGCTTCTGCGGAACGCAGAAGCGATCCCACGTTTTGAGGATCCTCAAGCCCATCAAGAAACAAAAACAGCGCGTTTTTGTCCTGACCCGCGTCGCTTAACATTTTTTTGTAAGACACATATCGAAATGGATACACATCGGCCACCAATCCCTGATGGTTTACATCGCCTACCATGCCCTCCAGTCGCAATCCATCCGCTTTGGTGACCTGAATTTTTTTCTCCTCAGCCAACGCGAGCACTTCATCTAACTCGGGAGTGGGTCGAATGCTGGAGAGAACATACAAATTGGCAATACGCCGGCGGCCAGCCTTCAGCAATTCTCGAATTGGCTGGCGGCCATAAAGACACTCTCGATCCGTGCGTTGTGGCTTACCACGGTTTGAACGGCTTCCACCACTATGTTTTCGCGTGTTTTGCATACTTTAAGGTTCCTCTTCTCCGTGAGCCTATTTACTTATCGAATTCATCATACTCTGGATGGCTGAAATCAGAGCAATACAAGCGACATCTGTCCGCAACGTACGCCACCCGAACGAGACACAATCAAAGCCGCAACGGGCAAAGAGATCAACCTCATAATCAGACCACCCGCCTTCGGGGCCGATTGCCAAGAGTATGCGGGGGGCTTTTGCAGGCACAAGATCGCCAATCTCCCGGGCATTGCGCGGATGACAGAGGAGCTTTTGGCTGTGCGGGAATTTCGACAATAACACATCCTCAACAAAAGGCTTCAATTGGCGGCAAATCGTGACATCTGGCAGGCGGGTATCACCACTCTGCTCCAAACCCTCAATCAAGAGCGGCCGATACGCGTCTGGTTCGAGCCAATGGGTATCAAAATAGTTGCGTTCCACCTTCTCTGCGTTGATCAACACTATCTGACCCACCCCCAGCGAGGCAAGCGGAGCCCACAATCTCCGCATGACCTTGGGTCGAGGCAGCGCCAAGAGCAGGTCGATGTACGGCGCTTTCGGCAGATCCCCTTCAAAAGAACAGGACATCTCAACGTGCTCTTTATCGACCGAGCGAATGGTGCCCTCTCCCAGAGGACCATTCAATATGCCCACCCGAAGCACCTGCCCCACCCGCGGCTTCAGCACCTTCGCAATATGGGCTGCCCGCCTGCCAGAAAGCAAAACATGACCGTCTACAGCAACTTCACTTGGATTAAAGAGCACGAGATTCATAGCGCGCATCCTACGACCCCCAAACGGCTCCATGCAAGCCCTGCTCTACAATCGAGATTCTGCTTTGCTAAGGAGTTGACGCGGATAGCACTGATGGGAACTGATGCAGAGGGTGGACTGTGGCAACCCACTACTCTCAACAGTCTACCGCGTGTTGCTGAAATCAGAAACGCCTTTGGCGAGATGCTTCGGCAAGCTCAGCATGACATTTCTCTGAAGAATGCAAGTATCTTGAGACTGTCATTCCGAGCGAAGTCGAGGAATCTCCTTTTGGGAAACACATCGTCTACTTTTCACACTCCATGTCCTCAAGTGGGGTACAAAATAACGATCTATTAATTCAGCACTGCGATCATTACTCACGTCCGCATCGCAAGCGTCTCTCGCACAATTAGCTTTCTCTTGCCCCCCCTTCGTGATACTTACCGCCGCTTGACTCACCAATAAAGGCAGGCTAATTTGATTCTTGATACCAAGACACTACGAAACATTGCGATCATCGCACATGTCGACCACGGGAAAACAACGCTGGTTGACGAACTTTTCAAACAAAGCGGAATGTATGGAGCTCACCACGCGGTTGAAGAACGGCTGATGGACTCGATGGACCTGGAGAAGGAACGTGGCATCACGATTTCCTCCAAAAACGGGGCGTTCAACTATAAAGGCCACCGCGTCAATATCATCGACACACCGGGTCACGCCGACTTTGGCGGACAGGTTGAACGGGTTCTCCAAATGGCAGATGGAGCACTGCTCCTCGTGGATGCTCAAGAAGGTCCCATGCCGCAAACCTATTTCGTACTCAAAAAAGCCCTTGCGCTGAATCTTCCCATTATTGTTGTCATCAACAAGATCGACAAACCCGCCGCACGGCCACATTGGGCCATTGATCAGGTCTTTGACTTGTTCGTCAAGCTCGACGCCCCTCACGAAATTTTAGATTTTCATGTGGTCTATGCCTCTGCCAAAAATGGCATTTCCTCCCTGGATCCCGATGTGCCGGGCACGAACATGATCCCTCTACTGGATTCCGTGATCAAATACATTCCCTGCCCCAGAGGCGACCCCGAGGGACCCCTACAACTTCAGGTGAAGTCGATTGACTATTCTCCATTTCTCGGCCGACTCGGCATCGGAAAAATCACTTCCGGCACGCTTAAGACCAACATGCCAGCAACCGTAGCAGACCCCCACGGAAAACGACTGCCAACGCGTATCACCAAGATCTATCGCTATGAAGAAAATCAAAAGGTAGAGGTTGCCGCTGCCGGTATCGGTGAAATTGTGGCAGTTGCCGGGATGGATACGGTCACGGTGGGTGACACCTACACGAGCCCCGAAAACCCCATTCCGTTACCGACCACCGAGGTGGACCCCCCCACGTTGGCGATGACATTTCTCCCCAACAACTCCCCATTCGCAGGCACCGAAGGGGCTTTTGTCACCTCCACACACCTGCGAGAGCGTTTGGAACGCGAGACACTTTCCGATGTCGCCCTTCTTGTGGATGAAATGCCTGACAGCGTAGGGTTTCGCGTCTCCGGTCGGGGCGAACTGCACCTTTCTATTCTCGTGGAGCGCATGCGCCGCGAGGGCTACGAATTTCAGGTGGCCTGCCCAGAGGTGATCTTGAAACGCGTCAATGGCAAGCTTCAGGAGCCCTACGAAGAACTCACGATTGATGTGGCAGACGATTACATGGGAATCGTTATCGAAAAACTTGGCACACGCAAAGGTCAGATGACCGAGATGCATCAAGACAACGGCATGGTGCGACTGCGATACCGAATACCGACACGCGGTCTTCTGGGGTACAAACCCGAATTTATGTCGGATACCCGCGGCATGGGCGTTATGACTTACATCTTTGATGGATATGACGTGCATGCCGGAGAGATGCGCAAACGTAAAAACGGCGTTTTGATCTCCATGGAGAACTGCACCACGGTGGCCTATGCCTTGTTCAACCTTCAGAATCGCGGAAAACTGTTTCTCCCGGCGGGCATCAGAATCTACAAAGGACAGATCGTGGGCGAGCATTGTCGGGATAACGACCTTGTTGTGAATCCCGCCAAGGGCAAACAGCTCACCAACGTTCGGGCGGCGGGTTCAGACGAGAACGTAATCCTCACCCCCTACACCAATATGAGCCTCGAAAGCTGTATTGCCTACATCAATCCCGATGAGCTCGTAGAGGTGACTCCTAAGAGCATTCGCCTTCGCAAGATCTCCATGGGAAAGCAACGGTTGCACAGCAACGGGTAACCAACGCTTCTGCGTTTTCTTGACAGTCTGGCCCCCATAGCCTCGCGCACTAGCGCACGGATTCTTTGGACTGGGCATACTCCGCTCAGAATACAAACAAATTCGTCAAATGCTGGTGTGCGCAGGGCTTGCACCTTGCATCCAAAGTAAAGAATGTGATATTTACATTTCTGTACTAAACATCGCAGAATACGACCTCAACATGCTGACAGCGCAGGAGGTCTTTTCCTCTATGTTGATATGCGATGGCGCAAGCGTGGTAGCTCAACTCTTCTCGAATATATGAAAGGCGTTGGAATGATCGAGGATTTGATTCAGGGATTTGATTCAAAGGTGTTTTGTGCGCTTCTGAATGCTAAGTTTTCAGGGTCGTTTTCTGCCGTTTCGAGAAGCATTCCTGTCGAAAAGGATTTGCTTTGGAAAAGTGCGCAGCAACTTGGCATCGTGAAGACGCTGCCCGGCCCGAATGATCTGAATATGCCGCTGTTGATTGTTGCTGTAGCGCTTCCTGAGGGTGAGGAATTGCGGGAACGCAGCAGCCGAATCAAGCAGTTTAAGTTTGCCAAGACGGTTCTGGGTGCGGGCATGTCGAGTCCCGCTCACGGTATCGAGGGTCTGATCTCACAGGGGTTGTTCGTTTTCTATGACGATTCGGGCAATTTCAGGCTGAGCCTAGTATTTGGGACGCCCAAGGGAACCAAGCTGGTTCTGAGCGATCCAAGACGGCAGAGCTTCTATGTCGAGGCGGGTGCTGTCAATAAGACATTCCACGACCGGGCGAAGTTGCCGTGGAGCTCGTTCGACAAGTTGAAGGATGCCTTCTCGGTTGAGAAGCTGACCGAGGAATTCTATCGCCGTCTCTTCAAATGGTATCAGTGGGCGCTCTCGCCGGAGATGGGTGTGACGTACCCCAATGATACCAAAACCGATGCCGACGACCGTGACATCGGCGAGCATATCATTCGACTGATTACCCGCTTGATGTTCGTCTGGTTCCTGAAACAGAAGCACCTCGTGCCCAACGACATCTTTGACCCCGAGGCATTGAAGGGCATCTTGAAACGGTTCGATCCGAGCTCAGGTGACAATTACTACAGGGCGATTCTACAGAACCTCTTCTTCGCAACGTTGAATTCCGCGATTCCAGAACGGGCATTCGCCGTAGAAAAAGGCAATAGAAGTGAGCACTTCGACATCAAAACGTTCTACCGCTACCCCAAGGAGTTTTCTGTTTCCGAGGGCGAGGTGCTGGAGCTCTTCAAGGGGATACCGTTTCTCAACGGCGGACTCTTTGAATGTCTTGATCGGAGAAAGGATTATTACGATGGATTCTCCCGCAACAGGAACAAGCGGGCCAAAGTGCCTAACATACTCTTTTTCGATGCCGCCGATGGACTGATTCCATTGCTAAGCCAGTACAACTTCACCGTGGAAGAAAACTCGCCCGGTGACGAGGAGGTCGCGCTTGATCCGGAAATGCTGGGGAAGGTGTTCGAAAACCTACTGGGAGCCTACAACCCGGAAACGGAAGTTGCCGCCCGCAAGGCCACGGGATCGTTCTACACGCCGCGCGAGATTGTCAACTACATGGTGGATGAAAGCCTGATTGCGCATCTGCTGACAACGATTGAACCGCGAATGGGCGCGAATGAACGCGAATCCGACGGGACTCCTTCTGGTGCTGAACAGAAATTGCGGCAGTTATTCGCCAAGAAGGATGGGAATCCGTTTAATGCCGATGAAACGGCAAAACTGGATAAGGCGCTGGTGACCGCAAAGATCCTTGATCCTGCCTGTGGGTCAGGAGCGTTCCCGATGGGCGTGCTGCTGAAGATGGTTGAAATTCTACGCATCTTGCGGGACATTCCCGAAGATGAATCCGTTTATGATCTCAAGTTGGAGCTGATCGAGAACTGTATCTATGGCGCGGACATCCAGTGTATTGCCGTCCAGATTTCTAAGCTACGTTTTTTCATTTCACTGGTGTGCGAGCAAAAGCCGACGAGCTGTGTGAAAGACAACTACGGAATCAATCCGCTGCCAAATCTTGAGACCAAGTTTGTTGCGGCGAATTCATTGATCGCGTTGCCACAAGCTGGGCGAGATGTTTTGGATCTTTGTACGGGGGATATTGCATCGCTTAAAGAACAGCTTTTCGATGTACGTCATCGGCATTTCTCTGCGAAAACATTTAAGGAGAAGAAGCAGCTTCGCCGCGAGGACAAGAAGCTTCGCAACTCCATCAAGCGCACGGTGCGGCATGATGCGAAACCCGACCGCAAGCGACTTGAAATGCTTTTGCAGGAGCGGGAGAAAGTTGCGCAGCCAAAGTGGGTGTCGGAACGTCCGACGGTACGGCCTGTGGAAATGTTCTCGGAGTTTCCCTCAACCACAGCGACTCAGACTGAGTTTCGAATTGATGCCAACGAGAAGCCGCGCAAAGCGTTGGATGCGGATATCGCTCTGGAGCAGAAGAAGGAGAACATCTCTGCTACGATTATTGATTCCATTGCAGGCATGCTGGCGTCCTGGGATCCGTATAATCAAAACAAAAGCGCGCCCTACCTTGATCCTGAATGGATGTTCAATGTTCAAGATGGATTCGACATCACCATTGGAAATCCACCCTTTGGCGTGAAATTTTCGACTGAGGAGCAAAACGAGCTGAAGCCTAAATACGAAACCTTCGTGCACCGAGGTGAAAGCTATATGCTATTTGTGGAACTGTCAGTGAGTCTGCTCAGAAGAGAGGGGCAAATGTCCCTAATTGTACCAGACACATACCTCAATCTAACATTCACCAAGGTGTTGCGCTCTTTCCTAATGAAGAATACAGAAGTTCGCGAAATAGTTCTACTGCCTTCCCGTGCTTTTGAAACGGCGACCGTTGACACAACTGTCCTGATGCTGTGTCGACCCGATCAGCCAAAGCAGGGAAGATTGAGAGCTCGCCTCTTCAACAAGTCTGATGCATTTGTCTCTCTTGCACAGAGCATGGGAGAGACGATCGAGCTAGAGCCTAATTCTCTTGGTTTGGATGCCTTCAATATCACCGCGTCTTCAGCTCAAACAGAAATCCTTGTAAGGTTGGAGGCTCCGGGCACAGTAGTTGATGATGTAGCAGATGTATTCTATGGCATTAAGGCGTATCAGGTCGGAAAAGGAAAGCCGTCGCAAACAAGAAGTGTTGTTGTTGATAAACTTTTTACTTCTGTTACTTGTCACGGGGAGGATTGGCTGCCGTTCTACGATGGCAAAGATATTACCCGGTACGGCTTGCTCTGGCGAGAGAACAACTGGTTACACTATGGTCCTTGGCTTGCGGAACCAAGGACACCCGCCAAGTTCGAGGGTGAGAAACTCTTGATACGAAAAATAGTCGGAGAGCGTCTGTTTGCGACCTACGTTCCGTACACGTCGTACTGTAACACGTTGATCTCGGTACTGAAATTGCGGACAGGCGCTCAATTCAAATACAAATCCTTGCTCGGGATCCTAAACTCTACGCTTCTCGGCTGGTATATACGCTGCAAGCTCCAAATTAGCGCGGAGGATACGTTCCCTCAGATTCTGATCGGTAATGTCAGGAGCCTACCTTTGCCAATTCCGGATAACCAGATGATTGAGAGCTTGGGGTTCCTTGTAGAACGCATCCTCACCGCAAAGAACGCTGACATCAACGCTGACGTATCCGCCCTCGAAACTGAGATCGACCAGCTCGTTTACAAACTCTACGATCTCACGCCGGAAGAGATTGCAATTGTGCAAGGTAACACAGACACTTCTGTCAGTAAAAAAAGTAACACGGACATTCCTGTCTGTGATCGTAATAAGAAACAGGCAGGAATGCCTGTTCCACCTTCTAAGAAGCCTGCAAGAAAGCAGAAGACGGCGTTGCCGCCATCGTTGCCGGGATGGGACTGATGGAGTTGAAGAAGAGCATGTCGCAGAAGTTGCGAATGGACGGGCGCGACTATTCGCGGCCGGGCTGGTATTTCGTGACGCTGGGTGCCGACTACCATGAGCACTTGTTCGGGGCGGTCGAGCGTTGCGAGATGCGGGCAAACGCGCTGGGACGGTTGGTGGAACGGTGCTGGGCGGAGATTCCGCAGCACTACGGCCATATCGAACTGGGGGCGTGGCAGCTCATGCCGAATCATTTCCACGGGCTAGTGCGCATCACGCGGCCGGGGGGCAAGGGCTTGGGCGAGGTGATGAACGTGTTTAAGGGTGCGGTGACCCGCGAATGGCGGCGGCAGAAGACGAGCACATCCCCGGAAGTCTCTCGCTATAGCGAGAAAGAACGGGAATCGGCGAAAGTGTGGGCTCCAAATTACTACGATGTGATTTGCTTTGACGCGGAAGAGCTTAACGTGCGCGAGGGGTATATTTGCGCGAACCCGAAGCGCTGGGCCTTGCGGGATGTCCCGCAAGGAACGCTCAAGCGAAGCCGTTACCGCGGAAACACAGCGTTGCTTACGGACACAGGACCGCGTCGGTCGTTGCGGGTATCGCGTCGGGCCACAGATGCGCAAATCACAGCGCTTCAGCGTGAGTTAGCCGCCTTCGACGGCTTGGTTTTCAGCACGTTCTTCTCTCCGGGCGAACGCGCGTGCCTGGACGCATTGCTGGCGGGTTCGGCGCGAACAGTATGGGTGTTGCCCATGGCGATGCCGCATGCCATTCCCGTGAAATGGACCGACGCCTTTCTTGACGGGCGCGTGTTGTGGCTGTCTGCTTTCCCAAATGAGCTTGCCGAGGCTACGCGGGGGAGTTGCGAGCAGGCGAACCAATGGATTCAGAAATTCTGTGATCGCTCGGTCGATGTGGAAGAGCCAGCAAGGGAAGACATACGACACGTTCTTCAGTCGGAGGGCCGAGGATGTCAATGGATGGATTACAAGGAGGCTATGAAATATGAGTAAGAAAGAATCTCCTGCCGCGCAGAGTAAGACCGACGGTCTCGCGTCATTGATCACCGAGGTACGGGCGTTGATCGTGTTGGCTCGTAATGCCGCCGCATCCACTGTTAACACGCTTCAGGTGCGAACCAATTTCGAGATAGGTCGCCGTATTGTAGAACATGAGCAGAAGGGCGAGAAGCGAGCGAAATATGGCGCAGAGTTACTGAAGGCGCTATCCGCGCAGCTTACCAACGAGTTCGGGCGTGGTTTCTCTGTAACCAACCTGAAACTGATGCGGCAGTTGTTCGTTGAGTTTCGTTCCCGAATTGGTCAGCAGGCTATTGACCAATTCAGAATTCAACAGATACCCTCTGTTAATTTCGCACAACCCTCAAAAGGTCAGACAGCACCTGACCAATCTGGCATTGTGCAGATTTCCGAACAGGCTATTCGGAAATCACCTTTCACCCTAAGCTGGACCCACTATATCATCCTTCTCACCATAAAAGACCCCGACGAGCGCAGTTTTTACGAGATCGAAGCTACCAATGAGGGGTGGTCTGTACCTGAACTCAAACGCCAGAAGGCTTCGGCGGTTTACGAACGGCTGGCGCTGAGCCGAGATAAGGACGGAATCCGAAAGCTCGCGGCTGAGGGACAGATTATCACCAGACCGGAGGATGTTCTCAGAGAACCCTATATTCTCGAATTTCTTGGGCTCGATGAAAAAACGGGCTATAGCGAGTCGGACCTTGAAACGGCAATTATCAACCATCTTGAACATTTTCTGCTTGAGCTCGGTAAAGGATTTCTGTTTGAAGCGCGCCAGAAACGATTCACCTTTGACGAAGATCATTTTTTCGTAGATCTCGTTTTCTACAATCGCCTGCTCCGATGTTACGTCGTCATTGATCTCAAGCTCGACAAGCTGACGCATCAGGACCTCGGCCAGATGCAGATGTATGTGAACTACTTTGATCGGAAGGTGAAGCTCCCTGACGAGAACCCGACTATTGGACTGCTGCTCTGCAAATCCAAGAAAGAGACCATTGTAGAACTGACGCTGCCCGACGATGCCAACATTCACGCCCGCGAATACCAGCTCTACCTGCCATCGAAAGAGTTGCTCAAAGCAAAACTGATCGAGTGGACTCGACAGGCAGAGAACCAGGCGACGGAAGAGGAATGAGAAAGCATAGCAACAGTTTGAAGCTTCCGATTTCGTTGCAAGATGTTCTTCGCGGCAAGTCCGTGGAGTGGGAACGGCTGGAGTACAAGGAGGGGTGGAATCCTGAGGCAGTACTTCACTCGATCTGCGCTTTTGCGAACGATTTTCACAATTTGGGTGGCGGCTATATCGCTATCGGCGTGGCCGATGACAAAGGACGCCCCGTCTTGCCGCCTGCGGGGATTTCTCCTGCCCAGCTTGATGCGATCCAGAAGGAGCTACTGAATCTGGGGCATTCGGCAATCCAGCCGATGTATCATCCGCTGTCAGCGCCCTGTGAGGTGGACGGCCAGTGGATACTGGTACTCTGGGTTCCGGGTGGCGAAACGCGTCCCTATAAGGCAAAGGTGAGTCTGTCGAAAGATAAGCACGACTGGGCCTACTATATTCGCAAGCAGTCGAGTACAGTCGTTGCAAAGGGCGGCGATGAGCAGGAGCTGATTGGGCTGGCGGCAACGGTTCCATTTGATGACCGCTACAACCAACGGGCCTCTGTAGACGCCCTGTCCCCGCGCCTTATTGAGACTTTTCTGCAGGAGGTGGGCAGTGATCTGGCCGCTGATGTGCCGTCGCTAACACCAGAGGCGATCGGGCGGCAGATGAATATTGTCGGTGGTCCGTCGGAGTTCGTGTTTCCAAAGAATGTGGGCCTGCTGTTCTTCAACGAGAATCCGCGCGAGTTCTTTCCGGCTACTCAGATTGATGTGGTCTGGTTTCCTGATGGCCCGGGCGGCGATCAGTTTGAGGAAAAAACCTTTGCAGGGCCTCTGTCGCGTATAACCCGTGAGGCTCTGGACTATATTCGTCGCAATTTCATCAGCGAGACGGTGATCAAACATCCGGATCGGGCGGAAGCGACGCGGGTCGAAAACTTCCCGTATGCGGCCATTGAGGAGGCGGTAACCAATGCGGTTTACCATCGCGGATACGATGTTCGTGAACCGATCGAGGTGCGAATTTCGAGAGACGAGCTGGTCGTGTTGAGCTATCCCGGCCCTGATCGGTCCGTGCGACTGGAGGATTTACGGGCCGGACGGGCTTTGCCACGCCGCTATCGCAATCGTAGGATCGGGGAGTTCCTGAAGGAACTCGACATGACCGAAGGCCGTTCCACCGGCATTCCAAAAATCCTGCATGCCATGGAGGCCAATGGATCAGCACCGCCGGTGTTCGATTTTGACGAGGATCACACTTACTTCATGTGCAGCTTGTCGGCGCACCCGAGCGCGTCAACCGGACAAGCTACCGACAACGTTTATTCCGGAATAGGTTCACGGCTAGGTTCACGGCTAGAGTCGCGGCTAGAGTCGCGGCTAGAGTCGCGGCTGGCGGCCAAAGTTGTCATCATCCTGAGCAGAAAGGAAGAGGGCAAGGCCAGCCTTGCCGGTCATCTGGGACACAAAACCGTATCAGGAGAGCTTCACAAACAGGTCAGGCGGCTGCTGGATGCTGATTATATTGAAATGACTATCCCCGACAAGCCCCGCAGCAGCAAACAGAAGTACCGCCTCACGGACAAAGGCAAGAAGGTTTTGGAAGAGGAATAGCGCGATGCTGATTACAAATATAAGCGAAGAGAATAGCCTGCTGACGCGATTGGATCATCTGATTGCGGAGAGCGAGGAGATGCGTGTGCTCGTGGGATTCTTCTATTTCTGGGGAATCGGGGCGCTGCACGGTGGTTTGAGTAAAAACAAGGATTTCAAGGTTAAGATCCTGGTGGGCCTGGAGGCTGAGGAGCACACGGGGAAAATCGTGGAGTTTGCGGGGGAACAGAGCCCGGAGACAACGGATGAGGAGCGTCGCTCTAATTTTCTGGCTAGCCTGCGCTCGGTGATGCGAAGCCGCGAGGTCGATACGCAGAAGTACTATGAGCGGGTGTCTCTGTTTATTGATCTGGTGAAGTCGGGACAGATTGAAATCAAGAAAACGCGCGAGCCAAACCATGCGAAGCTGTATCACTTTGCGCTAAAAGAAAATCTGGCAAAGACACTGGATCGAAACTATTGCTGGATCACGGGTAGCAGCAATATGACGCGACCCGGGCTGCTGGAACAGAATGAGCTGAATGTGCAGCTTCTGGACTTTGGCGGCGAGGATGCAAAGCAATTCTTTGATGCGTTGTGGAAGACCGCCGTGCCTCTGACAGATGATCCGGACACGAAGAAAAAGATAATCGAGATGGTGGACGGGGATGAGTCCCTGCTAGCCGATGTGACGCCGTTTGAAGCTTATGCGCTGGTGCTGAAAAACTATCTTGAGCATCGCGATATATCCGATAGAACTCCGTCGATCGAACGCGTTCTAGCCGAACCGAAAGATGACGATGATGAGCGCAAGTACCGCCCCCTGAGTTTTCAGGTAGACGCGGTCAACCAAGCGCTCTCGATTCTGCGCGAATACAACGGTGTGATCATTGCGGATGTGGTGGGACTGGGTAAGTCCGTGATGGGAAGCGTGCTGGGCCGGGTGAATGGGAAACGGGGACTTGTGATTGCACCACCGGGTTTGGTGGGAGATCAGAGCACGGGAACCGGCTGGTGGGGATATCTGGAAGATTTCGGCCTGAATGACTGGCGTGCGGTTTCGCGCGGGAAACTGGAAGAGGTGCTGGATCTGGTAAATCGACAGCGCGATTTCGAGTTGGTTGTGGTAGACGAAGCTCACTATTTTCGAAATCAGGACAGCGAGGACTACCATTATCTTTCGCAGATCTGTCGTGGCAAACAGGTTGTACTGATGACGGCGACGCCCTACAGCAATCGTCCGAGCGATATGCTTGCGCTTCTCAAGCTTTTCACCCCGGCCCGTCAATCGCTGCTGACTCCCGATGGGAATCTGGAAGCCCTATTTCGGGGATATCAGATTCAATACAACCGGGTTGACTATGTGCTGAAAGCCGTACAACAGTTGAGAAATCCCAAATGCGAGGAACGAGAAAAGCGTGAGGCAACAACAACAAAACATCTTGTGGCATTAGGCATATCTCTTGAACTGAACCCTGATAACTATAAAGCCATTGAACATGCGGTAAAAGCCCTTTGCAAGAAGCTTGCGCAGGAGATCCGGCAGGTGGTTGAGCCGGTGATGATCCGCCGTAACCGACTGGATTTGAAAGGCGATCCGGATTACGCGGCGGAAGTCGGCCAGAATCTGCCGACGATGCACGACCCCGTGGAGCAGTTCTACGAGTTATCGCCCGAGCAGAGCGCGTTCTATGATCTTGTCATCAGTGAGTATTTTGGTGAGGACAGTGCATTTACGGGGGCGATTTATCAGCCCGGCGCCTATATGTCTGGCGGCGAAGAGGGGGATGAGGAAAACGAGGAAGATTCCGGCGACTCGCGGTCTTTGGCGAATGTACAGCAGCGGAACATGTATAAGTTTATCCGCCGCTTGCTGGTTCGTCGTTTCGAAAGTTCATTCGGCGCATTTGCCAAGACGCTGGATAACCTTATTCGTGTACACAGGAGTGTGAAACGGCTTGCGATTCCAGCCCCACTTGGGCGAGGACTTATTGTTTTGGACCGCACCTTGATGGATAAGCTTCTGAATATGGACAACGCATCCGATGAAGAGGTATCCGAGATACTCCAGCATCAAGAAGACATGCTAAATCCTGATGAGCTTGAAAGAGAAAACCGAAACCGACAGGTGTTCAGGGTTTCGGAGGATTTCGACGATGAAGGACGGGAACAGTTTAATGCGGATCTATGGGCGGATATTAAGCTACTTGAGAAGGTAAAGGCAGAAGTCGAAGAGCTGGATCTGATCGCAAATGACCCAAAAGCACGTAAGCTGATTCATGAAATCGAGTCGGTTCTTGCCGGAAAACATCCCGAGCTCGTTTCCCGCACCGGAGAACCCCAGCGAAAGGTTCTTGTGTTCAGCGAGTTTGGAGACACGGTGAATCACCTGAAGGGATATCTCGACGCCAAATTCCCTGATCAGGTTTTGACTGTGCGTTCGCTGAGCAAAGAGGTAGCGAAAACGGTCAGACGGAACTTTGACGGATCGTGCAATCCCGGTTTGGAGCAGGACCAGTACAAGATTCTGCTAGCGACCGATAAGATGTCCGAGGGATTGAACCTGAACCGCGCGGGATTGGTTATCAATTACGATATTCCGTGGAACCCAACGCGGGTGATTCAACGGGTTGGGCGTATCAACCGAATTGGCACCAAGGTGTTTGATGATCTTTATCTATTTAACTTTTTTCCCACCGAGCAAGGCAAAGATCAGCACAATGTTCGTCAGATCGCGTCAAACAAGATGTTCATGATTCATGCGTCAATCGGCGAGGATGCCAAGATCTTTGACACGGACGAAGAGCCGACCCCGGCGGGATTGTTCGAGAAGCTCAGCAGGAATCCCGATGAGTTAGAAGAAGAGAGTTTTCTGACGCAGGCCAAACGCGAGTGGGCTGAGATCCGCAAGAAGCACCCAGAGGTTGTGGAGAAGATTGGCAAATTGCCGGGGCGGGTGAAGACCACGCAACAGAGAACTCCGGCAGGGGTCTACATGTTCGCGCGCAAGGGAATGACTCTGTTTGCCTTGTGGCAGCCGGTTGTCGACGAAGAAGCGGGGATCGTTCACCTTTCGCTGCATGACGCCATTACTTCCATTAGATGCCCGTTCGACACCAAACCGGGAACGCAGGTTGCGGACTCCTTTTGGCCGAGCTATGAAGCCCTACAGGAAAGCCTCACCGATCGGCGGCACGCAAACCCACCGGGCACCACGTCCTTGATCACGAAAGCACGCAACGTACTTGCAACGGCCATTGGCAGCGGATCAGGTGGACCTTTCGTAAAAATCCTACTGGACGATCTTCAGAACTGTGGCACGCTTTCAGATCGAACCTTACGAAAGCTCATTGATGCATCACGGGATAGTAAGACATTCACGAAATTGACCGAGCAACTTGAAAGAGAAATGGGGGCCGACTACCTCGATGCCATCAAGACACGGATGCCTCCCAACGAGGTAGTGATCGCGTTTGAGCATCAGTTGGACGAAAACTGTTAGCCCGAGTTTCGCACTTTAAGTCGTAAGTCGTTGATAATCAACGCCTCCATT